>DASYCF010000986.1:0-10889 GCA_036500365.1 Byssovorax sp. | reverse complement strand
CGCGTCTACGCGGCGGAGCTCGAGCGCGCGCACCGGCTCCACGGGCGCGCCGCCCGCGGCGGAGGCCCCCTTCGCGGTGTACACGGCGACGTGCGTGACCTCGAACGCGTAGAGGATCACGATGCGGCGCCCCTGCGTCGCGTCCGTGATCACGTCGCCGTCGACGAAATACCCGAGGTCGGCTGCGGCGAACGCGTCGTCGAGCGCGCCCGTCGCGACGAGGAACGCCTCGTCCGCCGTCGCGCGACCCTCGGAGGGCGCCTCGACGGCGTCGCTCGCGCGCGCGAGCAAGGCCGCGAGCCGCGACGCCACGAGCGGCCCGGCCGCGGCCATCACGGCGGGCGACAGCGCCTTCGCGCGCGCGGCGTCGGCCGCCGAGATCGCGGCGAGCCGGCGCTCACCTGGCGCCTCGCGCGAGACCTCGTCCAGCGCGATGAACACGTCGGGCACGTCGTGGGCGAGCGCGCGGCGCACCGTCGCGTCCGCGCGCGGCACGCCGCCCTTCGCGTAGGCTCCCGCCGGCGGGAGCGCGGCGCGCGCGGTCGCATCCTTCGACGCCGCGGCGGGCGCGCGCGCGGCGCGGACCACGTGCACCGTCGCGAGCGCGCCGGCGCCGAGCGCGAGGGCGAGCGCCCACGTGAAGGGCCAGACCCACCGGCGCGCGGCGCGACCGGATCGCGCGGCGTCGAACGCTTCGCGCACCGCCGCGACGTCGTCGACGGCTTCGGCGGCGACGGGCGTCCCCGCGAGCGCGAGGAGCGCGACCCGCGCCGCGTGCGCCGGCGCGTCGCTGCCACGCACACGGACGGCGGTCTCCGCGTCGGCGAGCGCGCCACGGACGATGCGCAGCGCGCGGGCGCGGACGAGCGGATCGACGCGCGCGAGGAACCTGCGCGCCTCGCCGAGGTCACCGCCGTGCGTCGCGGCGTGCTCGAGCGCTGCGATCGCCGCGCGCCGCGGCATCATGAGCGTCGCGCCCGGCGCTTCACCTCAGCACGTGCCCTCACGCGTCACCGCGGAACTCTACACCGCGCGCCCGGCCGGCGCTCCCTCGGGCCTACTCGGCGCGCGAGGCGTCGGCGGTGCGTGGCGAGAGGCGCACCACGCCGAGATCCTTCACCTCGCCGGGGCCGAGGCGCAGCGTCTCCTCGCTCGCGACGAGCGCGGCGCCGCCGTCGAACCTCACGGTGTGCGGGCCGGGCGAGAGGTCGCCCACGTCGATCGGGAGCGCGCCGCGGTCGACGCCATCGACGAACACGCGCACGCCCGGCTGATCGGAGACCGCCTTCACGCCGCCGCTCGTCGAGGGCTTGAGCGCGACGATCGTCTGGCGCTCGCGGCCCGCGCTCACGCGCTGCATCTCGGCGGGGGGCGCGACGAACCCGGGGGCGCGCACGACGACCGCGTGATCGCCGGGCGTCAAGTCTCGCACGACGCACGGCGTGACCTCGCACCGCAGCTGCCCGTCGACGAACACCTCGGCCAGCGGCGCCGAGCCGCGCTCGACCGACACGGCGACGCGAAGCTCACCCCGGCGCGGGACCACGAGCACGGCGGCGACCACGATCATGACCAGGAGCGAAAGGCCGGAGAGCGCGGCGCCGAAGCGGTTGACGCCGCGGAACAACGACGGGGGCGCGCCGCGCTCGCGACGGCGCGGCATCGGCGGCGGGATCGGGACCTCCATCGCTGGCGGGGTGAAATTCGGCTCGATCAGCGTGGGCGCCGGCTTGAGGAGCACCGGAACGGGCGGCGGCGGCGGCTCCGCGCTCGGTACGGTGGGCCGGTCTCCGACGTCAGCGTCGGCCGACGCGTGGACGACGACGTGATCCAGCCCGGCCGAGCCGTCGTGATCAGCGCCCGTCTGCGAAGCGGGGGCGCCCTCGACGTCGATGACGGCGGCGGCGACCACGCCGCACTTCTCGGGCGCGCGCCGCGTGGCCACGGCGTCGTCCGCGAGGACCGAGCGGTCGTGCACCGTCGTCTCGGCGTCGTCGTCGAAGACGGGGTGAGCGTTAGAAAACGTGCGCGTCGCCATGGCGTTGTCTCGAGACTGGCAGGAACCGAGCCATCGCCCGCTGTGTTCCCAAGCTGCCCTGTCTTCTTCGGGTTGCCATCTGCGGCGGCTCCATTCAACGGCACGCCGGGTTGCTTTCGAAGACGCAGGCGTATCCCGTGCGCGACACCTCGCCGTCCACATCCACGACGGTGCTCCGCGGATGTTCAGGGCTGACCGGGCAGCTTCGGCGGCGGCGGCACCTTGCAGGCGAGCTTGCACGCCTCGTCTTGCGCCGCGCACGTCGCGCCGCACGTCACCCCCTGCGTCGCGCAGTCGCTGAGGCACTGCGGCGCGGCGATGGGGCCCTGGAGCGGGCAGCGGAGGACGCAGTCGGATTGCTGCTTGAGGCACGACGCGTCGCACGTCTTGCGGCCGGCCGCGCACGCCCCGGCACAGTCGTCGGCAGAAGCCGACGTCGGCAGGGTCGTCCACGCGGCGAGCACGACGAACGAAGCCGCGGCGGCGCGGAGGATCCAGCGGTTCATCGCACGTCCGATCCGTCGACGGTGATGGGCGCGTTCTTCACGAGCACCTTGCGGAAGCCGGCGAGCGGCAGCGACAGATCCACGCCGCGATCGTCGAGGTGCAGCGTCTTCACGGCGCTGTCGCCGCCGAACTCGACGGTCTTCACGCGGACGTGGTGGTCCTTCGCGGGCTCGCCGGGTCGCGCCTCGAGGTGCACCGTGAGCATCACGCGCTTGCCCTCGGCCACGCCTTGCACGATGCGCTGCTCGATCGCCTCGTCGCTCGCGCCGCCTGTGGGCTTCGAGGGCGCAGGCGCGCGCGCGGCGCGTCTCGACGACGCGTGCGCCGCCGCCGATCCGCTCGACGGCTCGGCGCGGCCGCACGCCGTCGCGAGGGCAAGCACGAGCGCCGCGCCCGCGAGCCGACGCATCAGATCTTGACGGAGAGCTGGAGCAGCGCCGCCTCGAGCTCGTCGCGCAGCTTGTGGGCCTCGTGCCGGTCGTGCATGCGCGCGATGTGGTCGAACGTGCGGTCGACGTAGCTCTTCGACAAGAACGACGGCAAGAAGTACTTCGTGTGGTCCTTCGGCGAGCGGAGGCCACCGGTGCGCAAGACCGAGCTCGCGGTCGGCTTGCCGGGGTGCGCGTCGATCCACTTCACCCACTCGGCGTAGCTCTTCACGTACTGGCTCGACACGACGAGGTACGGGATCTTGTCCTTGTTCTTCGCGTCGTTGAACGTGTGCATGAAGTGCGCGTAGCGCTTCGCGTCCTTGTCGACGACGTACTTGCCGTGCTTGTAGTCGAAGTACCGGTGGTGCAGCAGCGTGGAGTCCTTCTCGGACTTCTCGCGCACGCGGCGGCCCTCGCCGCCCCAGCGGATGACCGGCACCGCGGGCGCCTTCTCCTTGAACTTCACGCGGCCGAAGCCGTTGATCAGGCTCTTCGGGCGGTTCGATCGCAGGTACACGCCGTCGTCCGGCGCGCCGGGCGAGCCGTTGCTCGTGTTGCCCTCGATCGCGGTGATGGTGCTGCCCTGGTCGCTGACGACGATGCCCGTGTGGTCCCAGGCGAGGCCGCCGTCGTGCCAGTTGTAGAACACGATGTCGCCGGGCTTGGCCGTCGCGTCGCTCCCGTGCCAGGTGCCCCACGCGCCGCTCTTGAACGCGTCGGCGCCGTTGCCGCAGTACGTGTAGCGAACCTCGGGGAAGCCCGAGTGGCAGAAGATCCACGACACGAAGATCGCGCACCAGTACTCGGCGGGCGCCGGGTACCACTCGTTGTACTTCGTGTAGTTCGTGCTCGTCTCCTTCGTGCCGAGCTGCTTGTGCGCGAGGTCGAGCACGGCCTTCGCCGATCCGCCCTCGGGCGCCTTGGGCGCGTGGGCGCCGCGGAAGAGCTCGAGCGCGATGTGCTTGCCCGGGTAGCTCTCGAAGCCGCTCGGCGTCGCGTGGAGCATGTGCCCTTCGAGGATGTACGGGAGCTCGAGCTTGCCGTGGCTCGGGCTCGCGTCGATCGTGCACTCGTACACGTCGACCACCTGCTTCGTCTTCACGTGCCGGTCGGCGTACGCGGCGAAGAGGAGGTCGTTGTACGACTGCGCGCGCTTCTCGCGCGTGAACGAGACGTGCGCGACGTCGCCGTGCGCGGCCTCCGACTCGAGCTTCTCGACGTGCGCCTCGCTCGAGCGGCCGGGGCCGGAGAGGCTCGCCTCGCGGACGCCGAGGAGCGCCATGTGGTGATCCTCGGTCGGCAGGTTGTGGCCGAAGGCGTGGTAGACGAGCTGCATCCAGTTGTGGACGGTCGTGTACTGCACGGCCGTCGAGCCGCCGTTCGTCGCGGGGACGTTGACGGTCTGCTGGCTCGACGACGTGCCCGACGGGCCGGGCGCGTGAACGGTGGTGCTCGCCGACGCGCCGCCCTCGCCGCCGCTCGGCGCCTCGACGCCGCCGGTGCCGTTCGTGTGCGCGCTCATGATCGTCATCGGGTTCGGACCCTGCGACGCGCTGTCGTCCCACTCGCCCGCCTGGAGCGCCTTGTGGACGCTCACGTTCGCGCTCGAGCAGAGGCCGGTGATCGTCGCGGAGCCGGACGCGGGCTGCGTCGAGAGCGGCTGGTGCGGGCAGAAGACCTCGACCACGAGATCCTCGACCTCGCGTCCGAGCGCGTCGACGAACGAGAGCTGCACCGAGCGATCGTGCGGGCGATCGTTCGGCGTGCCGGGCGCGGCGTCGCCGAACGACACGTCGGCGCTGCCGCTGGCCACCGCGCCCGACGCGCCGCCGTGGCTGGTCGCGTCGCCCGCGCGCACCGCGGGCTTTCCGTTGATGAACACGCCCGTCGATCCGGCGCTCGCCTGCCAGCCGTCACCGCCGTCGTCGACGCGCAGCGCGGCGAAGCCGTTGACGAAGACGTCGGGCGACCCTGCGGTGACCGCGACTCGCGCGAGCGAAGTCGCCGTGCTCGCCGGCACGGTCGTGGCGGTGAGGGCCGTCGGATCGGGTGACGCGACGGGCTCGGGCCCGTGGATCGCATCTCCCACGCGCGCGCATTCGGACATCGGAGCCTCCGACGCCGAGCGTATCAGGGTTCAGCTCACTTCTTGTGACTGGCGACCATGCCATCGTCCGTCGGCAGAGGACCCGTCTCGATCGCCTGCACGCCGCCGGCGCCCTGCGCCACGTACGCGACGCCGTCGCCGAACGCCGTCCAGGCGGCGAGTCCGGGCATCGCGACCGTGCCCTCCAGGAACGGCGACGTCGGGTCCGTCACGTCGAGCACGATCACGCCGACGTCGGAAGCCGACACGAACAGGGTGTTTCCCGCGTGCGCGATCGCGCTGCCACCGCCGAGCTCGGCGCTCATCCACACGAGCGCGGGCGCCGTCGGGTTCGTGAGATCGAACGACGCGAGTTTGTGCGAGACGAGGTGGGGCGCGTCGAGGTTGCTCTGCGCGATCAGCGCGAACAACCGACCGTCGCGCGCGTCGACGGCCGACACGCTCGCGCCCGTCGGCAGATCCGGCGAGGATCCGACCCACTGCATCGCGGTGGGATCGGTCGCGTCGAGCACGCGCAGCGCCGTGGTGGTGCCGACGTACACGAGGTTGCCGACGGGGACGGGCTGGTTGCACCCGTCCACGCCGAACTGCGTGAAGTCGGCCAAGCCGAGCTCCTTCGGCGACGACATGTCCGACACGTCGACCGCGACGAGGCCCGTGTTCCCGGTGCACATGAACGCGGTGGTCCCGTCGACGTAGCCGTTGGCCGTGCCGTCGGTCGTCGCGAGCGTCGCCTCGAACGCCGGCTTCGCCGGGTCCGTGAGGTCGAACGTCGACATCCCGTTGCGCCCTTCGGAGACGACGAGGCCCGCGGGCGTCGGGATCGTCACGTTCGTCCCGACGTCGGACGCCTTCGAGCTCACGGTGTCCTCGCGGTCGACGAGGTCGGGCGCGTCGGGCGTGGCGAGCGAGAACGTCTGGATGCCCAGCAGATCGGCGCCGACGTAGGCGTCCGGGCCCGCCACGGACACGGTGTGCGCGATGCCGTGCCCGCCCTGCGACGCCGCGGTCGGCGCGGCCATGTTCGACGCGCGATCGAACACGAGCACGCCCTCGTCCGCGGCGACGACGACCTGCGCGCCGCTCGCGACGATCCCGTGCGCCGAGGTCGTGACGGGGTACGTGCTCGCGAGCGTCATCCCGCCGTTGCCGTCGAGCGCGTAGCGGAGTCCGCCGTGTCGAACGTCGGTCGCGAAGAGATCGGACCCGTCGACGAAGAGCGCGCCGACGTTGTCCGTGCAGTTGAAGCCGCACACCCCGCCGGCGCCGGGCGCGGCCGAGATGAGCTTCGGCGTCGTCGGATCGGAGATGTCCACCGACACGACGCCGTACGCGCCGATCGCGGCGTAGACGACCGAGCCGACGATCGCGACGTCCGTCACCACGCGCCCCGTGTCGAACGACCCGACCGCGGCGAGGACGGGCGGCGTCGTGGCGCTCGCCTTCGTGAGGATGACGCGCGTGTCGGCGCCGAACGCGACGATCGGATCGCTCGCGGCGGCGGCGGCGACGCTCACTGGGGGCGGCGAGCCGAGGTCGACCAGCCCGTGATCGACGGGCGCCGTCGGCGTCGTCGCGTCGACGAACCGCGCGAGCGCGCTGCCGTCGGCGATGACGACGTACGTCGAGGTAGCGCGCGAGAACACGGCCACGTCGATCGCGGTTCCGAGCGAGCCCATGTGCCCGACGACGGCGGGGGGCGAGCTCGTCGCGTCGAGGATGAGCACGCCGTCGGCGCCGACGGACGCATACGCGAAGCCACCGAGCTCCTCGACGCGCCCGGGCTGCTGGGTCGTCAACACCTCGCCCGTGGGCTGCGCGGGCGTCGCGCCGGACAGGTCGAACGTCTGGAAGCCGCGGTACCCCTTGGACGACGTGACCGCCGTCGTCCCGACGAGGAAGACGCCGTTCGCGGCCGCGGGCCGCAGCGTGCGCGGCGCCGCGACCGGCACGACGGTCGAGAACGCGACCGCGGCGGCGTCGCACGCGGCGCCGTCGACGCCCGTCACGCCGGCGTCGATCGAGAGCTGGTAGGCACCCCAGAAGCGCAGGCCCTGCTGCGGTCGGATGCGCGCGGCGTTCGTGCCCATCGCCGCGACGTCGATCGGCACGTCGTCGCCGCCGAGCGACGTCAGCGTGATCGCAGCGGCGAGCGTCGACGGGTCGACGTCCTCGGACCACGTGACCGTCATGTCGCCCGCGATGCCGACGCCGCTCGCGCCGACGTCGGGCGTGGTGCTCGCGACCGTGCAGCCGCCGACCGGGGGCGGTTTGGTCGACCCGTACGTGAACGCGTCCGCGAGGCTCCCCGTGAGGCCGCTCGGGTTCTCGACCATCACGGTGACCTTGCCCGTGCCCGGCGGCGTGACCGCGGAGATCGAGTTCGCGCTCACGAAGTGGATGTTCGTCGCCTCGTTGCCGCCGAAGAGCACCTTCGCGCCGTCTTCGAAGCTCGACCCGAAGACGACGACGCGCGTTCCACCCGCGGCAGGCCCCATGTTCGGCGTCACGCTGGTGACGAGCGGCGCCGGGCCCTCGTCGCCAGTCGACGTCGGCGGCGCGTCGTACGTGGTCTTCTCGCACGCAGCGAGCAGCACGAAGAGCGGGACGACGGCGAGGCGAAGGGTACGCATCATAGGATCTCCATCCTACGCCGCAGGCGACAGCGGGTCTCCGCGCGCCGCCAGTTTTTCGAGGGGCGCGCGGCCGACGCCCGCCGTCGCGCCACGTTGCTCGGCTAGGCTCCGACATTCATGGCGGAGATCGATTTGGAAGCCGTCGGCCGGGCGCGGGCCGTCGCCGCGACGGTCGCGCCGCTCGCCGTCGAGATCGAGCGCGGGCGGCGGCTCCCGGAGGCCGCGCTCGCAGCGCTCGTCGACGCGGGCGCGTTCAAGCTGCTCGTCCCCCGCGCCTACGGCGGCGCCGAGGCGTCGATCCACACCGTCGTCGCCGTGGCCGAGGAGATCGCGCGCGGCGACGGCTCGGCCGGGTGGTGCGCGATGATCGGCGCCACGTGCGGCCTCATGGCCGCCTACCTGCCGGAGGAGGCCGCGCGGGAGGTGTTCGGCCCGCGCGACGCGGTGACCGCCGGCGTCTTCGCGCCGATGGGCCGGGCCGTGCGCGTCGACGGCGGCCTCCGCGCGAGCGGTCGGTGGGCGTTCGCGAGCGGCTGCGAGCACGCGCGCTTTCGCATGGGCGGCGCGATCGTCGACGGCGAGCCGCCGCTCGCGAGCGGCGCACCGCACGTGCGCTCGCTGCTCTTTCGCGCCGAGGACACGCGCGTGATCGACACCTGGAGCACGTCGGGCCTGTGCGGGACGGGCAGCCACGACTTCGAGGTCGAGGACGCGTTCGTCCCGGCGTCGCGTTGCTTTTCGCTGCTCGCCGATCGGCCGCGCTTCGAGGGCGTCGCGTACCGCGTTCCGTTCTTCTCGGCGCTCGCGGCGTGCGTGGCCTCGGTCGGCCTCGGCGTCGGGCGGGGTGCGCTCGACACGCTCCTCGCGCTCGCGACGTCCAAGCGACCCCAGGGATCGAAGCGCACGCTCGCGCAGCGCGAGGTCGTGCAGCTCGCGTTCGCGCGCGCCGACGCGAGGCTCCGCGGCGCACGCGCAGGCCTACACGAGGCCGTCGCCGAGCTCGAACGTGAGGTCGGCGGCGGCGGCGAGGCGTCGATCGCGGCGCGCGCTGCGCTCCGCGCGTCGGCGTCGTTCGCGGCGACCGAGGCCGCGGCGGTGGTGGACGCGGCGTACGAGGCCGCTGGGGCGACCGCCGTCTACGCGTCGAGCCCGCTCCAGCGGCAGCTCCGCGACGCGCACGTCGTCACGCAGCACCTCATGGTCTCGTCGACGGCGGCTGCGCTCGCGGGTCGCGCGCTCCTCGGCCTCGAGGCCGACACCGCCATGCTGTAGCGGCGACGCCGCGCGGACACGAGACGCGGCCGCCCGACCACGCGCGAGGAGGAGCGAGGCGCGAAACCACCGCGATTCGGGCGCGGCTCGCGCGGCACGCCGCTGGCTTTTGCGGCGGACATGGCTCGGCTCGGTCTCCTCGGTGCGCTCGCCCTCGCTCTCTCGCCGCTCGTCGGGTGCGCCGCCGCGCCGACGTCGCCGCCTGTCGCCCCCGCCGCGGCGGTCGTCCTCGTGGCCGATTCCTCGCCCGTCGACACGCTCCCGCCCGACTTCGACGTCTCTGCGCTCGCGCCGCCGCACGCCGAGGCCGACGTCGCGCTCGAGCCCGCCGCGCCCGCGGTGGAGCCCCCGGCTGCGCCGCGGTTCCACGAGCCCGTCGTGCCGCGCGCCGACACGCGCGTCGTCGTCCTCGAGTACCACGCGCTCGGCGACATCGACGACCCGATGTTCGTGCCCGCCGCGGCGTTCGCCGAGCAGGTGCGCTGGCTCGCCGACAACCACGTCGAGGTCGTGCGCATGAGCGAGCTCGAGGCGTGGATGCGCGGCGAGCTCGAGCTCCCCGCCCTCGCCGCCGTGATCACGCTCGATGACGGCCACAAGAGCGCGCGCAGGATCGCGCTGCCCCTCCTCGCGAGGGCCGGCATGCCGTTCACGCTCGCGCTCAACACCGCCGCGATCGAAGAGGAGCGCGTGGGCGCGATGACGTGGGACGACGTGCGCGAGGTGCTGAAGAGCGGCCTCTGCGAGATCGCGAGCCACAGCCACATCCACGGCTTCATGGCGAGGATGACCGACGCGTCGAACCGGAAGGAGCTGTCTCTCTCTCGCGAGATCATCGAGGAGCGCACCGGCGTCCACGCGACCGCGTTCGTGTTCCCGTTCGGCTCGCTGAGCCCGCGGCTCGTCAAGCTCACCGAGCAGGCCGGCTACGACGTCGCGTTCGCCGCGTGGGGCCCGACGGTCGGCGTCGACTCGCCGCGTTTTCGCCTCGGCCGCTACGGCGTCACGCGCGACATGGACCTCGCGACGTTCTCGCGGCCGTTCCGCGCGGCGGCGGGCTCGTCCCGAGGCGGCCACGCGAGCACCGCGCGCTGAGTCAGACCCCGCTCTCGAGCCCTTGCACGAGGAGCGGCGCGATGCTCGTGATCGCGCCCGGCGCGCTCGCGAGGAGCTGGCTGTGGGGGTGCGAGTCGGTGCCGAGGATCGACGCGAGCGCGCCCGAGGCCTGGAGCTTCTCGAGCGAGCCGGGCGGGAGCACGAGGTGGCTCGCGAGCGCGTGCACCTGCGTCGCGCCCGCGGCGAGGTACGCCTTCGCCGCCTGGAGCAGCGACGAGCCCGTGCGGATCATGTCGTCGTAGATCATGACCTCGCGCCCGCGCACGTCGGCGTTGACGCCGGTGAGCTGCGGCTCGCCCGTCGTCGGGTCGCGGCGCTTGTAGACGAAGGCCGGCTCGACGCCGAGCTTCGACGCGAGGCTCTGCACCCACTTCGCGCGGCCGGCGTCGGTCGCGCCGAGCACGTACGCCCTGTCACCCATGTGCGCCTGCACGGCCTTGCGGATGACGGGCGCGCCGTAGAGGTGCCGCGTCACGTGCGTGTCGGCGAAGTAGAACTCCACGCCGTCGGTGTGCAGGTCGAAGAGCACGACGCGCGTCCCCGCGTCGCAGCTCGGGATGGCCGAGATGAGCCGCGCACGCGTCTTCGCCGTCACGACCTCGCCGGGCTTCACCGCGCGCTCCATCGTCGCGTAGCCGAAGTAGGGGATCACGATCGAGAGCGACCGCGCGCCGGCGCGCGAGATCGCGCTCCCGAGGTCGTAGAGCTCGAGCAGGTCGAGATCGGTCGGCGTGCCGCCGAGCAGCACGACGTCGCGGCCACGCGGGTCGTCGACGATGCGC
>DASYCF010000985.1:0-3447 GCA_036500365.1 Byssovorax sp. | reverse complement strand
GCTCCGACGCGTCGCCGAAGCGCATCGCCCAGCCGCACGCCGCGCCGCTCGACCCGCCCGCGCCGGGAGGCGGCGGCACGACGCCGGTCGACGCGCTCGCCGTCACGGAGGCAGCCGCGCCGCCCGCGCCCGACGCGGCGCCCGCGGCCTCGTCCACGATCGAGGTGCCGCAGCCCACGGCAGAGAGCGCCACCAGCGCGAGACCGAGCCAAGGATAAGACCTCATGATTGCCCCTCCGCGACGCCGTCGAGCGCGTGCGGCGGACATGGATGCCGCGAGCGCGCGCGGCATTCAACGCGGGCTCGACTACGATGCGGCCCGTGTCGGACGATCTCGACCCCGACGCCGAGCTCGTCGGCCGGTTCCGCGCGGGCGATCGCGCCGCGTTCGACGCGCTGGCCACCCGCCACCGGGACGCCGTGCTGCGGCTCGTGCGGCGCTACGTGAAGCGCGACGCCGACGCGGCCGACGTCGCGCAGAAGGCGCTCCTCCGCGCGTTCGAGAAGATCGATGGATTCCGCGGCGAGGCGACGTTCCGCACGTGGCTCTGCCGCATCGCGATCCACGTGGCGCTGAACCACACGCGCGCCGAGCGTCGCTTCGAGGACGTCGAGCTCGACGACATCGCGAGCTTCACGAACGCGCTCGAGACCGGCAAGCTGGTCGCCGCCGAGCTCTGGCAGAAGGTGAGCGCGCGCCTCGCCGACCTCCCGCCGAAGCAGCGCCTCGTCGTCGAGCTCCGGCTCTTCCACGACCTCTCGTTCAAGGAGATCGCCGACGTCGCCGCCACGACCGAGGAGAGCGCGAAGGCGAACTACCACCACGGGGTGAAGCGGCTCCGCGACGTGATCGGCAAGGGCTGACTCTTCCGGCTCTTGGATTACGAGAAGCTCGACCTTCCTCGATGCGTGCACGTGGCACGTGGCACGTGCACGAGCACGAGCACGAGCACGAGCACGAGCAGCGGAGGGCATTTTCTTTTTCACGTCTCGCGCGGGCGACGTGTCCATCAGCCGAACCGCTGATTCGACCCTGAGCTTGGCCGCCGCGCGGCCGACCTGGAGGACCCCGTGAACACGATCCTGCGCACCGCGTCCGTCGCCCTCGTCATCCTCTCCGGCACGGCGATCGCCGGCTGCAACCGCGGCGGCGCTGACGACGGCGGCGATGAGGACGTCGACAGCGCGACGGCGGCCCTCGCGGCAGACGGCACCGATGCGAGCGCTGCGGCGTCGCAGGCGACCGACATCGACTCGCAGGTCTTCGCGGCGATCGACGTCACGGACCCGACGGCCGCGGCGATCGAGGCGACGTCGTCGCCGGTGACCTCCCCGCCCGCGTGCGTGACGCGCTCGCAGCTCAGCGCGACCGAGATCGAGTTCACGTTCAACGGCTGCACCGGCCCGTTCGGCCTCGTCGCGCTCACCGGCTCCGAGACGGCGACGTTCAGCGAGGGCGCCGGCGGCGCGCTGCACATCGAGCTCGCGAGCGACGGCCTGATGGCGAACGGCCTCCCCATCGTGCACGCGGCGAGCGCCGACGTGACGTTCGACGGCGCGCTGCGCCACGTCGACTGGCACGGCGGCTGGACGCACACGACCGTCGCCGGCCGCGCCGTCGCGCAGACGAACGACTTCACGCTCGCGATCGACACGGCGTCTTCGTGCGTGACGATCGACGGCACGTCCGACACGACCGTCGACGCGCGCGGCGTGAACTTGAGCTTCTCGTCGCTGAAGCTCTGCGGCTTCGCGACCGGCGCCTGCCCGTCGGGCAGCGTCGCGATCACCGGCGAGAATCGCCCCGGGGTGCTGACGCTGAGCTACGACGGCTCGGGCGACGTCGCGGTCACGGCGGGCGCCCTCGACTTCAGCGTGCACGTCGCATGCGGCGAGTGACTCACCCCGAGTGCTGCACGCGCACGGTGTCGGCGCCGACCGCGGCGAGCTTCTGCTCCATGTGATCGTAGCCGCGGTCGAGGTGGTAGACGCGCAGGACCTCGGTCTCGCCCTCGGTCGCGACGAGGCCGGCGATGACGAGCGACGCGCTCGCGCGGAGGTCGGTCGCCATCACCTGCGCGCCCGAGAGCGGGACGCCGCCGTGCACGTGCGCCGTGTGGCCGTCGACGTCGATGTTCGCGCCCATGCGCGCGAGCTCGGGCACGTGCATGAAGCGGTTCTCGAAGATGCGCTCCGAGATGCGGCTCGTGCCCTTCGCCGCGCACATGAGCACCATGAACTGCGCCTGCATGTCGGTCGGGAAGCCGGGGTGCGGCGCCGTGGTGATGTCGACGGCGACGAGCTCCTTCTCGACGCGGCGCACGCGCACGGCGTCGCCCTCGCGGCCGATCTCGACGCCGGCCTGGCGCATCTTCGCGGCGAGCGCGTCGAGATCCTCGAGCGGCGCGCCGTCGATCAACACGTCGCCTCCCGCGGCGGCGACGGCGACCATGTACGTGCCCGCCTCGATGCGGTCGGCGATGACGGCGTGATCGAAGGGCTCGAGCGCGTCGCGCCCCTCGACGTGGATCACGTCGGTGCCGGCGCCGTCGACGGTCGCGCCCATCTTGTTGAGCACGCGGCCGAGCTCCTCGATCTCGGGCTCACGCGCCGCGTTGACGAGCGTCGTCCGGCCCTTCGCGAGCGCGGCCGCCATCATCAAGTTCTCGGTGCCGGTGACGGTCGGCATGTCGAACACGACCTCGGCGCCGCGCAGGCGCTTGCACTCGGCGACGATGTAGCCGCGCTCGAGCCGGAGCTTCGCGCCGAGCGCCTCGAGTCCCTTGAGGTGTTGATCGACGGGGCGCGACCCGATCTGACAGCCGCCCGGCAGCGACACCTTCGCGCGGCCGAAGCGCGCGAGGAGCGGCCCGAGCACCATGATGCTCGCGCGCATCTGCTTCACGAGCTCGTAAGGCGCCTCGGGCCGCACGTCGGCGCCCGCCTCGACCGTCACGCGCTCGCCGTCGATCGACACGCGCCGACCGAGGAAGCGCAGGAGCGCCGCGGTCGTCTCGATGTCGCGCAGGCGCGGCGTGTTGCGGAGCAGGCTCTCGCCGTCGGAGAGCAGCGTCGCGCAGAGGATCGGCAGCGCCGCGTTCTTCGCGCCGCTCACCTTGATGCGCCCGGCGAGCTGCTTGCCGCCGCGGATCCGGATGGCGTCCATGCCTCGCTATAGGCCGTCGCGCCGGCGCGGGCCAGAAAGGGAGCGTCGAGCGGTGGTGGTCAGAACACGAAGCCCGCGTGCGCGCCGATGCCGACGTAGCGGATGCTGTTCGTGTCCCACGCCGCGGCGTCGCCCTCGACGTGGACGCCGGGCACGAACCAGCGCGTGACGTGCACGTCGAGCGCGCCGCCCGCGCGGACGCCGAGGCCGCTCTTGAACGGGTTCCAGAACGCGCCGCCGTACGCGAAGAGCGACGGCTCGAGCACGCCTGCCGCGACGCC
>DASYCF010000984.1:0-6501 GCA_036500365.1 Byssovorax sp. | reverse complement strand
GTGAGGCCCGCGTCGTCGAGCTCGGCGAGCTCGGCGCCGGTGATCGCCTCGTCGCCGTCGTCCCACAGGCCGATCTCGCGCGCGACCGCGGTCGCGGTGATGCGGTGGTCGCCCGTGATCATGACGGCGCGCACGCCCGCGCGCTTGCACACGGCGACGGCCTCGCGCACGCCGGCGCGCGGTGGATCCATCATGCCGACGAGGCCGAGGAAGGTGAGCTCGCGCTCGACCTGATCGGCGCCCTCGGTCGGCGTCTCGGTGAGCGTGCCGTCGAGCGAGCCGCCCTTCTTCACGCGCCGGCAGATGGCGAGGACCCGGAGCGCGCGCTCGCTCATGCGCTCGGCGTGCGCGAGGATCTCCGTGCGGTGCTCGTCGGTCAGGCCGATGACGCCGCCGTCGTCCGAGAGCTTCACGCAGCGCGCGAGCAGCACGTCGACGCTGCCCTTCACGTGCACGACCTCGCGGCCCTTCGCGTCGCGCGTGATGACGGCCATGCGCTTGCGATCGGAGTCGAACGGGAGCTCGCCGACGCGGTGCGACTCCGGGTCGTTGCGCCGCGGCCGCAGCTTGCGCTTGGCCGCGAGCGTCAAGAGCGCGGCCTCGGTCGGGTCGCCGACGATGCGCCAACGCTTCGTCTCCGGGTCGACGTCGAGCTCCGCGTTGTTGCAGAGGGCCGCCGTCGCGAGCGTGTAGTGGAGCGACGCGGTGAGCTCGCCGACCTCGGCGCCGGACTCGTCGAGGATCTGGCCGGTGGGCTCGTAGCCCTCGCCCGTGACCTTGTAGAGCTTGCCGCCGGCCCACAGGGAGCGGACGGTCATCTCGTTCTGCGTGAGCGTGCCGGTCTTGTCGCTCGCGATGATCGTCGCCGAGCCGAGCGTCTCGACGGCGGCGAGCTTGCGCACGATGGCGCCGCGCTTCGCCATCCGCTGCATGCCGAGCGCGAGCGTGATCGTCGTGATCGCCGGCAGGCCCTCGGGGATCGCCGCGACGGCGAGGCTCACGGCCTCGAGCAGGAGGATCGGCCACTTGCGATCGCCGCGCACGGCGCCGACGCCGAGCAGCACCGCGCTGAGCAGCAGGCACGCCCACAGGATGCGCGAGCCGAATTTGTCGAGGCGATCCTCGAGCGGCGTCTTCTGATCGCCGACCGACGCGATCATCTCGCCGATGCGCCCGAGCTCCGAGCGCGCGCCCGTCGACGTGACCACCGCGCGGCCCTTGCCGCGGACGACCGTCGTGCCCGTGAAGACCATCGTCGCGCGGTCGGCGAGCGGCGCGTCCTTCGCGACGGGCGCGTTCGCGTCCTTGACCGAGGCGGCGGACTCTCCCGTGAGCGCTGCCTCCTCGGTCGCGAGGTCGATCGTCTCGACGAGGCGCGCGTCCGCGGCGATGGCGTCGCCCGCCTCGAGCTCGATCACGTCGCCCGGCACGAGCTCGGCCGCGGGGACGACCGCGACCTTGCCGCCGCGCCGCACGCGCGCGTTCGGCGCGCTGAGCTTCTGGAGCGCGTCGAGCGCGGCCTCGGCGCGGCGCTCCTGGTAAAAGCCCAGGAACGCGTTCAGGATCACGATGAGCAGGATCGCGATCGCGTCGCCGAACCGCTCGAGAAAGCTCGCGTCGCCGCTGGTCGCGCCGACGAACACCGCGATCACGGCGGCGGCGAGCAGCGTCAGCACGAGCGGGTTCGCGAACTGCCCGAGGATCCGCAGGAGGTTGCTCTTCTTCTTCGCCTCCGGCAGGCGGTTCGGCCCGTATTTCTCGGCGCGCGCGGCGACGTCCGCCGCGTCGAGGCCGGCGTCGATCGGCGCGGCGAGGCTCCCGAGGAACGCCTCGATGTCCTCGGCGTGCACGAAGGTCGCGGGCGTCTTCGCCGCCGCGGCGCGCTGGCTCGCGGGCCTCTCCGAAGGAGCTACGGGCGCGGCCGTCATCAGCGCTTCATGCGCGCTTGCTCTTGCTGCTCCTGGGCTTCGAGCTCCGCGAGCGCCGCGGCGAGCTCGTCCTGCTCGTGCGCGGCCGCCGCCGGCTGCGCGGTGGCCCCGGGCGCGCGCTGCGGGGGCGCCTCCTCGGCCACGCGCACGGGCTTCTCTTCCTTCGGCGCCTCGGGCGGGAGCACGCCCATCTTGCGCTTCAGCGCGACCAGATCGTCGTCGGCGCCGGCGCTCTGCTCGAGCTTGCCGAAGCGATCGGCGAGCGAGTCGCCCGTATACTGCTCGGCGATCTCGGTCGACGCCTCGGCCTCGGCCTCGATCTGGTCGATCTTCTGCGACATGCGGTCGAAGGTCTCGAACGCGCTCGCGTTCGAGATGCCGCTCATCGTCTCCTGGATGGCCTTCTGCGCCTCGGCGCGCTTCTTCCGCGCGATGAGGACGTTCTTCTTGCGCTTCGCCTCCTCGATCTTGTTCGAGAGGAGGCGCAGGGCCGTCTTCAGCTGCTCGACGGCCTGCTTCTGCTTCTGCCACTGCTCCTTCAGCGTGGCGGCGAGGGCGTCGTGCTCCTTCTTGCGGCTCAGCGCCTCCTTCGCGAGCGCGTCGTCGCCGGCCTTGATGGCGAGCATCGCGCGGCGCTCCCACTCGGCGGCCTGCGCGGCCTCTTGCTCGGCCTGCTTGGCGAGGCGCTTCTCGTCGGCGATCGAGACGGCGACCTGCTTCTTCGCCTCGATGAGCTGGTTCGCCATGTCGATGACGACCTGGTTCAGCATCTTCTCGGGGTCCTCCGAGCGGCTGATGAGGTCGTTCAGGTTCGACTTGATGAGGACGGCGAGGCGGGCGAAAATTCCCATGTCTCTCTGCTCTCCGAGGGCCGCTGTCGGCGGGGCGCTGCCGGGGGAAGCTAACACGCGGGCGCGCGCCTCGTGAGGGCGCCCCCGACGCTTTGTCTCTTCAACGCTTCTCGAACGCGGCCGCGGCGATGAGCTCCGGCATGTGCCGCGCGAGCGCGAGGTCGACGTCCGAGAGCGCCGCCTCGAGCTCGTTCAAATCGAGGTTCTCGAGCTCGAGCGCGGCGGT
This sequence comes from Byssovorax sp., assembly GCA_036500365.1. Classification (GTDB taxonomy): domain Bacteria; phylum Myxococcota_A; class Polyangia; order Polyangiales; family Polyangiaceae; genus DASYCF01. Next base: position 3,496 of record DASYCF010000984.1, on the reverse strand, counting down.
GAGCACGATGCCGTCGCGATCGACGCCGTACGAGATGTGCATCAGATCGGTCGCGTTGTACTCGAGCATGCGCCGGAAGACCTTGAGCTGGTCCGCCGGAGCGGCCGGGATCTCGCCGATGCTCACGCGGATGGCGACGATCGGCGGCGCGACGCGGATCGCGATCGGCGTCTTCGTCGGCCCGCCGACGAGGAACGTGCCCCCGTCGTTCTCGAACTGGCGGTCGAGCTGGAGGAGGTAGTTCTCGACGTCTTCTGCGGTTCGCGGCATGGCGCGCGGAGCCTACAGGCGGAGCGCCGTGCCCTCAATCGCTTCGGCCGCGCCGCGCCGCGCGCTTTTGATGGTCGGCGACGGGCCCGGCGTGGTACCCTGCCGATCCAGGTTTCGTGGCGATCCACCCGGGCGACCTTCTTGCGGGCTACCGCGTAACTCGTTTGCTCGGCCGCGGAGGCATGGGGGAGGTCTGGGCGGCCGTCGACGACGCGACGGGGCGCGACGTCGCTGTGAAGATCCTGCTCGCGCGCGCCGCGCTCAAGCCCGACCTCGTGAAGCGCTTCGAGCGCGAGGCGAAGATCGCGAGCGCGATCAAGAGCCCGTACGTGTGTCAGCTCATCGAGCTCGGCCGCGCGGACGACGGCGCGCACCTCCTCGTCTTCGAACAGCTCACCGGCGAGTCCTTGTCCGAGCGGCTCAAGCGCGAGCAGTACCTGCCGTTCAGCGAGGTCGGTCCGCTCATCGACGACGTGCTGCAGGGCCTCGTCGCCGCGCACGCGGCCGGCGTCGTGCACCGCGATCTCAAGCCGGGGAACATCTTCCTCGTGCACCTGCCGCACGGCATCGAGCGCACCGAGCGCGCGAAGATCCTCGACTTCGGCATCTCGAAGCTCACGAAGCAAGAGGCCGAGGAGCCGACGCTCACCGCGTTCGACGCGACGCTCGGCTCGTTCGCGTACATGGCGCCCGAGCAGGTCCGCGGCGCGGCGCGCGCCGACGAGCGGGCCGACATCTACGCCGTCGGCGCCGTGGCGTTCCGCTCGCTCTCGGGGCGCCTCCCGTTCGAGGGAACGACCGCCGCGGTGCTCGTGGCGATGAAGCTCGACCGCACGGCGCCGTCGCTCGCCGAGGCGACGGGCGAGCGCTGGCCGACCGGCATCGAGCGCTTCCTCGAGCGCGCGCTCGACCGCAAGCGCGAGCGGCGCTTCGCCTCGGCGAGCGAGGCGCTCACCGCGTGGCGCTCGATCCAGCCCGCGAACATCACGCGCGCGCGCCGCACGGCGACGAAGCGCCCGAGCGAGCCGCCGCCCCTGAGCGAGGACCACCCGACCGAGGTCGACGGCCCGCCCACGATGACGATCGACGGCTCGGTGCACTTCGCCGACGCCGGCGTGCTCGACGCGCACCTCGCGCCGGGCAGCCGCAAGCGCAAGCCTGGAAAGGGAACCTGACGCGTGCTCGACGCGACCGTCGCCGGCAAGAACAAGGTCGAGGTGCGCGGCGGGCGCATCAAGGTCGGCAAGAGCCAGAGCTGGCTCGAGATCGGCACCGAGGCCGTGATCGTCGGCCGCAACTCCGCGTGCAAGATCGTGCTCGAGGACGGCAAGGTGAGCGCCGTCCACGCCGAGTTCATCGCGACCGAGCAGGGCGTGCGGCTGCGCGATCTCGGGAGCAGGAACGGCACCTTCGTCGGCGGCGTCCGCGTCGCCGAGGTGTACCTGCTCGCGCAGACGAAGCTCCGCATCGGCGAGACCGACGTCACCTTCGAGCCCGCGCGGCCCGAGCGCATCACCGTGTCGGCCATCCCGCAGTTCGGGCCGCTCGTCGCGCACAGCTCGAGCATGCGCGGCATCTTCGACCGGCTCGGGAAGGTCAGCCCGACCGATCTCACGGTGCTCATCATGGGCGAGACCGGCACCGGCAAGGAGCTCGTCGCGCAGGCGCTCCACAACGCGAGCGCGCGCGCGAAGAAGCCGTTCGTCGTCGTCGACTGCGGCTCGATCCCGCCGACGCTCGCCGAGGCGACGCTCTTCGGCCACGAGCGCGGCGCGTTCACCGGCGCGGTCGATCGCAGGCTCTCGCCGTTCCAGGAGGCCGACGGCGGCACCATCTTCCTCGACGAGCTCGGCGAGCTCCCGATCGACGTGCAGCCGAAGCTCCTCCGCGCGCTCGCCGAGCGGCGCATCAAGGCCGTCGGCGGCTCCACGTACCGCGACGTCGACGTGCGCGTCCTCGCGGCGACGCGGCGCGACCTCGTGCGGGCCGTGAACTCGGGCGGGTTCCGCAGCGATCTCTACTTCCGCGTCGCGCAGGTGAAGGTCGATCTGCCGCCGCTGCGCCAGCGCCTCGAGGACATCCCCGTGCTCGTCAAGCGCATGCTGAAGGACCTCGGCGACGAGTCGGCGTACGAGCGCGTTTCGAACACGACGCTCGAGCGCCTCACGCGGCACGACTGGCCGGGCAACGTGCGCGAGCTACGCAACGCGGTCGCCGTCGCGTTCGCGCTCCGCACCGAGGGCGAGGAGATCGACATCGCCGCGCACCTCGGCGCGCTGACCGAGGCGGCGCAGGCCGGCCCTCTCGGCGGCGGCGGCGGCGCCTTCGCGTCGTTCAAGGGCCGCCAGTTCCAGGACGCGAAGCGCGAGGTGCTCACGAGCTTCGAGCGCGACTACTTCGCCGCCCTCCACGAGGAGTCGAAGGGCAACGTGAGCGAGATGGCGCGCCGCGCCGGCATGGAGCGCGCCCACGTGCGCGCGTACCTGCGCCGCCACGCCATCGGCAAGCAAGAGGGCGGCGAGGATGCCTAGGCGCGCGGCGCCCGGCGTGCGCCGGCTCGCGTGGTGCTTCACCTGCCTCGTCGCCGCCGCGTGCGGGCCCGCCGCGCTCTAGGCCCGAATCCAATCGATCCCCGCGCCGCCCGCGTCGTCCGCCGTCGCGTCCGCAGCCGCAGCGCCGAGGCCGCTCACGCAGCGGCAGCGGTGCGAGGCCTCGTGCGCCGAGCAACGCAAGGACTGCTCCGAGACCATGAAGGAGGTGCCCGCGGCCTCCCAGCTGGAGTTCCTGAGCGTTTGCACTGCGCAAGCCGACCAGTGCGAGGAGGGCTGTCGCTACGTGCCCGACGAGCCCGTGACGGGCAGCTGACCGAGCGAGGCGAGGTCGCTCGGTCAGCGAGCGGACGTCAGGACGGCTTCTTCTGGTGCTTCGTCAGCGCGTCGTACGCGCCCTCGGCGGAGGCCTTCGCGTCCTGCCAGGCCTGGTCGAGGTCCGTCTTCACGGAGTCCCACTTGTCGTCGGTCGCGCCGGCGGCCGCGCGGAGCTTCTCCTTCGCCGCCTCGAGCTTCGCGTGCGTCGCGTCGAGCGCGGGCTTCATCTCGAGCTTCGCCTCCGCGCTCAGCTTCTGCGCGTGGGCCTTCTGCTCGTCGAGCTTGGCCTTGAGCTCCTTCAGCTGGGCCTCGAACTTCTGCTTGTAGATCTCGCGAGTCTCCATCGAGCGGTCTCCCTT
>DASYCF010000983.1:0-5569 GCA_036500365.1 Byssovorax sp. | reverse complement strand
GCGGGATCTTCAACGTCGCCGGCGCGCCGCCCGCGCCGCTCTCGCGCGTCGTGGCGCTCACGGGGCGGCCGCGCGTGGCGGTGCCGCACGCGCTCGCGCGCTCGCTCCTGAACCGGCTGTTCCGCCTCCGCGCCACGAGCTTCCCCGCGCCGGAGCTCGACCACATCCGCTACGTGTGCATGGTCGACGACCGCCGCGCGCGCGCCGAGCTCGGGTACGCGCCCGCGCACGACCTGGCCGAGACGGTCGCCGCGGTCGACGGCCTGCTCTGAGATCAGGCTTCTCGCTTGACTGGCCCCGCGCGGGCGGGCTTCATGCGGCGCACATGCGCATCATTCGCCCGAAGAAACACGGTGGCCCGGACGTGCTCGTCGTGTCGGAGGAGCCCACGCCAGAGCCGGGCCCGCGCGAGGTTCGCGTCAAGGTCGAGGCCGTCGGCGTGAACGCGGTCGACGGCGTGCGCCGCCTGGGCAAGGCCGCGCGCGAGGAGACGGGCCCGTTCACGCTGGGCTTCGAGGGCGCCGGCGTCGTCGACGCCGTGGCCGACGACGTGACCGATATCAAGGTCGGCCAGCGCGTGTGCTGGTCGTTCGCGCCGACCGGCTGCTACGCGACGCACACGATGTTGCGCGTCCGCCACGTGATCCCCGTCCCGGACTACATCGACTCGAAGACCGCGGCCGCGGCGATCTACTTCGGCCTCTTCGCGCACGCGACGACCGTGGACGTCGCGCCGCTCGCGCGGGGAAAGACGGTGCTCATCTTCGGCGTCTCGAACGGCCTCGGCCACGCGCTCCTGCAGGCGGCGAAGATCGCCGGCGCCGAGGTGTGGGGCGTCGCGAACGAGATGGGCAAGAACAACCAGCTCTTCGCGACGCGCATCGACCACGTGCTCACCTCCAAGGATCCGGTCGTCGCCGACGTGCGCCGCATGACCGCCGATCGGGGCGTGGACGTCTCGATCGACGCGCTGGGAGGCAACGTGCGCCCGTGCGCTGGCGCGACGACGCGGCGCGGCCTCGTCGCGATGTGCGGGCAGGTCGGGCCGACGCGCATCGAGATGGGGTTCCTCGCGCAGCGCGGCTCGCTCTTCGTCACGCGCCCCGCGCTCCGCGACTACACGCCCACGCGTGAGGCCCTGCTCGAGCGCGCGCGCGTCCTGTGGGAGTGGATCCGAGAGAAGAAGTTCGTCATGCCGGTCGAGCAATCGTTCCCGCTCGCGGCCGCGCGACTCGCGCACGAGCGCCTCGCGAAGGGCTTCCAGGGCAAGATGCTCCTCTTGCCGTGAGCTCTCGGGTTCAAGGCAGCTGCAACACGCTGAAGACCTGATCCGGCTCCTGGGCGTCGGCCGACGGCGCCGAGCAGCTTCACGTCGAGGGTGCTCACGTCGAGCGCGCCGTGGGCCAGCCGATCGCGCGCGTGGACCGCGAGCGCTTTCGTCGTCGCCCTGCTACTCGGCCGCGGCCGCGCCGACGCTCCGATCGACGAGCGCGAGCACCCTCGCCTTGCTCGTCGAGCCGACGTGCAGACCCACCCTCGCGCCACCCTGGAGCACGACCATCGTCGGCGCGCTGCGGATGCCGAAGCGCGACGCGAGCCCGGGCGACGCGTCGATGTCCACCTTCGCGACGACGAGCGCGCCCGCCCGCTCCGCCGCGACCGCCTCGAGGATCGGCGCGAGGACGCGGCAAGGACCGCACCACGTCGCCGTGAAGTCCACGAGCACGGGCTCCTTCGCCGCGCGCACCACCTCGTCGAAGTTTCCGTCGTCGAGCTCGATCACGTGCATGTCGTTCACCTCGACGTGGAGGGTCGCGAGCGCGTCGCTTCTTACCGCCGTAAGATCCTCGCGGGTCGACACCTTCCACTTCGATGAGCGCCGCCTTCGCCATGCCCGCCGCCGCTGCGCAACTCACCGACGATCCGCTGGATTTGCTCGACGGCATCGTACGGACGAGGCGGGGAGAGCTCGCGGCGGTCGCGCGGCGCGAGGGCCTCGGCGCCGAGGACGCCGTCGACGCGGTGCAGGACGCGCTGTCGACGTTCCTGCACCTCGCGCTGCGCGGTGAGCTGCCGAGGACGGCCGGCGAGCTCGCGCCGTTCCTCGGCGGCATCGTCAAGAACGCCGCGCGGAACAGGCGTCGGAAGCATCACGTCGCGCGCCCGCACGACGCGCTCGACGCCGCGCCCGCCGACGTCGACGGCGACCCGTCCGAGCTCGTCGCGCGCGCCGAGGAGCACGTGCGCCTGCGCGCGTGCGTCGATCGGCTGTGCGACACGCAGCGCGCCGTCGTGACGATGCGCCTGCTCGACGAGCGCGACGGCGAGGACGTCGCGCACGCGCTCGGCATCACCCGCGGCCACGTCGACGTGCTCGTCCACCGCGCGAAGGTGCAGCTCCGCGCGTGCATGATCGACTGAGGCGGGCGCTCGGCGGCGATACGGGCCCGCTCGCGTTGTCGGCGTGCTCAGCGTGCGTGAGCACGCTTCCGCGCGCCTCCTAGCGATCGGACCCGTCTCGCCACCGATCGCCTTCGCCTCAGCCGATCCAATCCAGGTGGGGCGCTCCGAGCTCCAAGTTCGCAGATCACGGCAGCGGCACGCGGGCGACGAAGGAGGTCGTCGTCATGGCGTCGGTCGATGCGATCGAGCCTGCCGGGCCGAGGTCGAGCGTGCCGTCGAACATCGTGCCGGTAATTACCGCGAAGCCGCGCGGGTCGACGGACACGCTCTCGATGCGCTGCCCAGCGGCGCCGTGGAACGACATCGGCGACGGCGCGCCCGCCGTGCTCAGCGCGACGAGGAGTGCGTCTTGCCCGTCGACCGCGGTGACGGTCGCGCCGCCGATCGTCGCGGAGCCCGCCAGCCAACCGACGAGGACGCTGCTTCCGTCGCCGCGCACCGTCATGTCCGCGTAGGTGACGCCGCACGGCGGGTACATGCAGCTCGCCGTCGTGGGCGTGGTCGCATCGACGCGCCAGGTGGTCTCGCCGGTGGCGAGCGAGTCGGACTCGACGGCGCCCTGCCACGCCGAGAGGAAAGCGTCGCCCGACTGCGCGAGCATCCATGGGGTGTAGGTGTCGTACGTTCCTTCGGCGCCTGCGTCGCGCGTCCACTCGATGTCGCCTGTCGGGTCGAGTCGCTCGAGCACGGTCGTCGACATGCCAGACCCTCCCGCGACCGTGACGACGTCGCCACCCGGGAGCAGCAGGAGCCCGTCGACGCCGCCGGGCACCACGTCGCCGTCTGCGCCTCGCACGAGCGTGCTCGCGAGCGGCTGGCCTGCGTCGTCGTAGCGCACGAAGAAGCTCGTGCGCACCGAGCCATCGCCCGACAACGTACCGAGGCCGAAATCCGCGTCTCCGTACAGATAGCCTCCGAGCGCGAGGCTGCCGTCGGCCGCAGCGCTGAAGCTCGACGCCCGGGCGTTGAGGGGGAGCGTGCGTTGCCAGCGCCGATTTCCCGATGCATCGAACGACGTCAGGTACCCCTGGAACGCGCTCGGGCTCGCGTCACCGAAGGCGGCGACGGGCTCTTGGACGTAGATTCGCCCGAGGTCGTCGACGGCGAGGCGTACGCGTCCTCCGTAGTCGTCGACGTTGCCTTTCCACGTCCGGTACCAGAGCAGGTTGCCGAACGGGTCGAGCTTCGCGAGGACGCGCGCGGCGTTCCCCTCGCCGGTCGCGACGACGCCGCAGCCGAGGTCGACGGGCTCCATGATCAGCGCGAGGAGCACGACGTCACCCGCGGGATCGACGACGGCAGCGTGGATGTTGGTCGTGGTGCTGTCAGCCCCCAGCGCGAGGCTCCACGCGTCGCTCGACCTCGGGCACGGCGCCCCGCCGCCAGGTGCGCCAGCGCCGTCTTCCCCGCCGCCGCCGCCTCGTGCGCCAGCGCCGTCTTCGCCGCCGCCGACGCCTGCCGATTGCGCAGTCGACCCGAGGTCGTCGAGCCCGGACTTCGCGCCGCAGCCGACGACGAGCGAACTCACGAAGCCGCCGAGCGCGAGCGCGCGCACGAGACTCCGACGACACCGCATCACGCCTCAGCGTAACGGCATCTCGACGACCTCGTAGGAAACTCTGGCTTCAATCGCGGATATCGAGGTGCACGGTCCGCGTCGCGCCCGCGCGTACGAGCACGACGTCCATCGACGTCGCGGACGAGAGCGACGCGAGCGCACGGACGGCGGCGGAGGGATCGGTGAGCGACGCGCCGCCGAGGCTCTGCAGCACGTCGCCGTTCTCGAGGCCGAGGGCCGCGAGCGGAGAGCCCGGCGCGACGCCGCGCACGGCGAGGCCGCCCTTCGCGGGCACGACGCGCACGCGACCGAGCGCCGCGTGTGGATCGCCGAGCAGCGCCGCGATCGCCGCGCGCTGGACGACGAGATGATCGACGCCGACGCGCTCGACCGCGCCGTCGAGGAGCTTCGACGGAGCGGCGGCCGCGGCCACGCTCGGGTTCGGCGTCCTCGGCGCGCCGAGCTTGACCTCGCACACGAGGTCGCCCGCGCCGAGCACGACGCGGTCGCGCTGGATGGCGAGCACGGTGCGGCCCTCGAGCTCGTCGCCGATGCGGCGGAGCATCTGCGGGGCGCCGCGCGCCGCGAGGGAGGCGAAGCTCCACGTCGGGTCGTCGCCGAACGCGATGAGCGAGGCGTGGACGCCCGCGCACGGCGGATCGATCGCGGTCGCCGCCTGGGAGAGGTGGGGCGTACGCCCGAACGACGAGTCGAAGACGTTGCGATCGAGGAGCGAGCGCGCGTCGCTCACGTGCTCGCCCTCGTCGCGTGGACCCTTCGTCCGGGCGTGTCCCGACAGGCTCGAGGGTTCACTCGTGGTCACCGCGCCGTCGCTCAGCGCGGTGCCCACGAGCGCATTGAACCCCTTCACCTGCAAATAGGCCCCGACGTTGAGCAGCACGCACACGAGAACGGGGAACGTCTTGCGTGCTGCCGCGTCGAGACGCATGCGACGTCACTCAGCAACGGGCAGGCCAACCCGGTAGCGCGGGGGATGGGCCGAAAAATCGGACGAAATCCAGCTGCGCGCCGAGGCGCGTGCGCCATTCGGTCAGCGCCGGGGCCGCGTGAGGTGACACGCTGTCAGCGCGGCCGACGTCGGACGCCGCAGGGGCTGCGCTGGGTGCGTCGGCTTTGCGCGCTCCCCCGATCCGTCGCGCCCACCGATGCGTTACGAGGGCGGCATGCGCGCGCGCCACGGCGTCTCTCCCCTCGCGATCGTCGCGTGCCTCTTCGTCGCGCGCGCGGCCGCGGCGAGCCCGGACCCGTACTCGCCCGCGCAGACGCCGCCGCCGCCGGCGTTCTTCGCGTCGTACGAGGCGGCCGTCGTCACGACGTCGTACGTGCCGCGGAGCCCCGCGTTCAAGGCGGTCGGCGTCGCGCTCATCATCGCCGGCGGCGTCGCGCTCGTGGCGGCGCCCATCGTCGGGACGGCGGGCACGAGCCCGGCCTACGACGCTGGCCTGCCCGCGCCGACCGACGGCGCCGTCCTCGGGCTCGCGGTCGGCGGGCTCGGCCTCCTCGCCGTGGGCATCCCGACTGCGGTGT
>DASYCF010000982.1:0-4097 GCA_036500365.1 Byssovorax sp. | reverse complement strand
TCGAGACGTGGCCGAGATCACACGCGTCCTTGCACGCGCGGAGATCACCCGAGCCGCACTGCGCTCGCGCGCGCTCGGCCGCGTGACGCCGGTAGCCAAGCCACCCGAGCGACCCCACCGCGGCCACGGCGACGACGACGGCGGCGAGCGCGCCTGCGCGGAGGCGGCGCCATCGACCCGGCCGCGGCGGCTGCCAGGCGGGGATGTACGGGCTCGTCAGATCCTTGTCACCGTGCGTGCGCGCCGCGGCGCCCGGCGCACCGACCGTGTCGGCCGCGGCGTCGTCGGTCGGTGGATCCCGCAGCGTCGGCGCCGCGCCCTCGACGAGCTCGCGGCCAACGGCGACGGCGTCCATCGCGGCGAGGAGCGCGCGGGCGTTCGGGAAGCGCTCCTCGGGCATCCGCGCGAGGGCGCGCGCGCACATCGCCTCGAACGCGTCGGACACGTCGGCCCCGCGCGCGCGCGGCGTCGGCCGCGGCTCGCCGGTCGCCGCGAGGAACATCTCGCCGACGTCGTCGTCGCCGAGCGGGTGCCTGCCAGTGACCATCTCGACGAGCACGAGGCCGAGCGCGTGCACGTCGGTCCACGGTCCGGTGGCGCCGAACTTCTTCGGACTGAACTGCTCCGGTGATCCATGGAGCGGCGAGAACGGGTTGAAGCCGGTCGTCGCCCGCGGCGCCTCACCGACCGCCTGGGCGACGCCGAAGTCGAGGACCTTGATCGTGGCGGTCGTGCCCTCCGCGACGAAGAGGTTCGCGGGCTTCACGTCGCGGTGGACGACGCCGAGCTCGTGCGCGACGGCGAGCGCCTCGACGGCGGGCCGGAGCAGCGCCAGCGCCTCGCGCTCGTCGAAGGGCGGCTCGCCCGCGGCGCCGCGCTCGGCCACGACGACGTCGAGCGAGCTGCCGTTCAGCCACTCGAGGACGAGGTACGGCATCGCGACGCCGCTCGGGCTCGTCGCGATGTCGAAGTCGAAGACGCGCACGATCGACATGTGCGCAGACGCGAGCCGCGAGAGGTGTTGGCCCTCGTCGCGGAAGCGCGCGACGAACTCCGCCTGTGCGTCGGGCGCGAACTCGACGGGGATGCGCAGGCACTTGACCGCGACGTCGTGCCGGAAGCTCAGGTGGAAGCCGCGGTAGACGACGCCGAAGCCGCCCTCCCCGACGACGGCGTCGACGCGGTACTTCTGCGCGAGCACGTGGCCGACGAGGCCGAAGGGATCGTTCTGCTCGCTCATGCACGCGGCGCGGCCGGGCGCCCGAGTAGACAAGAAAGCTCGGCGCGAGGCAACGGACGCCGCGTCACGCGAGGGCGCTCGTGCAACCCGCGGCGCGCCGTGGAAGAATCGGCGCGCGCGCATGCATGTCGGCCACCTCAAGCCGGGTCGCGCGCTCGGGCGCTACGAGCTCCTGATGCCGGTCGCGCAAGGCGGCATGGCTCAGGTCTGGGCGGCGCGCCTCCGGGGATCGCGCGGCTTCCAGAAGCTCGTCGCCATCAAGACGATGCTCCCGCACCTCAGCGACGACGCGCGGTTCGAGCAGATGTTCCTCGACGAGGCGCGCCTCGCCTCGCGCGTGCGCCACCCGCACGTGGTCGAGATCCACGACCTCGGCGAGCAGGACGACGTGCTCTACCTCGTCATGGAGTGGATCGACGGCGAGACCCTCGCGTCGGTGCTGCGGCGCGCGAACGGACCGGTGCCGCCCGCGATCGCGTCGCGCCTCGTCCAGCAGGCCTGCGCGGGGTTGCACGCCGCGCACGAGCTCTGCGACGACGACGGCGAGCCGCTCGGCCTCGTCCACCGCGACGTCTCTCCGCAGAACGTGCTCGTCACGCGACAGGGCGCGGTCAAGATCGTCGACTTCGGCATCGCGAAGGCGCTCCGTCGCATCGCCGGAGAGACCGCGGTCGGCAGCGTAAAAGGCAAGGTGCCTTACATGGCTCCCGAGCAAGCCCTGGCGCAGCCGATGGACCGGCGAGTCGACGTGTTCGCGCTCGGCATCGTGTTCTATTTCCTCCTCACGGGCGTGCACCCGTTCCGCGGCGACGACGAGTCGAGCACGATGCTCAACGTCATCGCCGCGCTGCCCCGCGCGCCGCGGGAGGTCCACGCGGCTGTGCCCGAGGAGCTCGAGCGGGTCGTGCTGCGCGCGCTCGCGCGCGACCCCGAGGCGCGTTTCGCGACGATGACGGCGTTCGAGACCGCGATCGCGCAGGCGATGACGAGCCTCGGCGTGACGTCGAACGATCAGGACATCAAGGACTACGTGGTCGCCACCGTCGGCGACACCGCGAACGCGAGGCGCGCTGCGCTGGTCGAGGCGATGCGCGACGTCGATCTCCTCGACGGCGCGCGGCGCGCGGCCGCGACGAAGGCGGAGGTCAGCGCCCGGGCGCCCGCCGCCGCGAGCGACGACGGCACGAGCGTGACGGCGGTGACCAAGGACGAGGCGAGCGCCCGAGACGACGGCGCGAACCTCCAAGGGGCGACGCCCGCGCGCCGCGACCGCTCGCGCGTCGCGTGGCTCCTCGCGGCGTCGCTGCTCGGCGGAGGGACGCTCGCGGGTGTTTGGCTCTATCCACGCGCGGCTCCGCACCAGGCCGCCGGGCGCCCTGGCGCCGGCGTGACGCCGGTGAGCGCCGCGTCGGTCGAGGACCGCGCGCCGGCCGATGCCCACCTCGCCGTCGGCGACGAGGCCGACGCAGGAGCGGCGGCGCCCATCGCAGCACCGACGGGCGAGGTGGAGGTCGCGACGCCCGCGCCTACGGCCAGCGCCAAGGCAGCGCCCCTGCCCGTCATTCGCCGGTCGCGCGCGCGCTCCACGGCGCCGTCGGCAGCGCCCGCCGCGGCGCCGCCGCCGTCCAGCGTGCCACGCGCGGGACCGCCTCCCCAGACGCTGCCGTTCGATTGACGCCCGGGCAGGTGGATCGCCGCGGCCCGAGGCTACTGCGGGGTCACGCAGCACATGGTGAAGCCCGCATCGAGGTGGATCCCGCCGTCGCCCGCGTCGGCGGTCCCCGCGCAGGTCGCCTCGAGACACGGCGTGAACGAGTGGTCGTCGCGGCTCGGCGTCGCCTCGACACGACCGCAGACGCCGGAGCCGTATCGGCGGGGGCCCGCGCAATTGCTGCACGTGCCAGAGCCACCACCACCGCCGCCGCCTTCACCCATGGGGGTCCTCTGCTTCACGTAGATCATGCCGGGACAGTCGACGTGACATCGACACGACGTGTCGCAGTCGCGGTCGTCGGTCGCCCGCTGGACGAAATGCGCGCTCGCGTTCGCGCTCACCTCGGCGCAGTCGTGCGAGCCCTCCCTGTAGTAGCAGAGCAGGCTCGTGGGGACGCACGCCGTGCCCGGGTCGCAGTCCCAGTTCTCTTCGCCGGGCGCGCCGAGGCAAAGGGTGTATTGTTCGCCGGCGAACGGGGGCTTGACGGTCTCCACAGCTCCGAAGTCGCAGCCGGTCTCTTCGTCCGGCACGACGGTGGGTCGAAAGTTCCAGGTGCCCCCGCCGCAGTGCCCGCGCGTCCCTGGATCCGTGGTGACGCAGCCGACGACGGAGTCGACGACGAGGCTGGCGCACGGCTGCGCCGCGTCACAGTCGTCCTCGGACACGTCGAAGAAGTCGACCCTGCCATTGGAGCAGGCGGTCGCGGTGGGGTCGCACGGGCAGGTGCACACGGCAGCGACGGCGGCGTCCGCGCCCTCGTACCAGAGGCCGCCGTCGTCCGGGTTGAGGCCGGTGGGGCACACACCACCGCCAGGCTGGAACCAGACCGGCCCTGTCCAGCCCTCGGGCTGCGGCGCGCAATAGGTCCCTTCGTCGCACGGCACGAGCGTGGTCTGATAGTCCGGGAACAGGCACGCAGGCGCGACGGCCACCGCAGCGGCGACGACGAGCAGCGCGATCATGCGGCGCCGACGACGGGCCGACGCGCGCGCGCTCAAAAGGTGCTCCCGAGCTCGACTCCCGTGCTCCTCGCGCGCACGAACGCGGCCGCGCTGGAGCCACGCTCGGCCGGACGCCGCAGGACGAGCACGAACCCGAGGCCGACGCCGAGCGCGCCGGCGACGGCGGTCCCCTCGGCGATGC
>DASYCF010000981.1:0-3659 GCA_036500365.1 Byssovorax sp. | reverse complement strand
CCTTGGCCGGATCGATCTGGACCTTGCCCTGCTTCTTCCCGCCGGTCTTCTTCTTGGCGCCGGTCGCGTTCTGCTTCCGCCAGATGGCGCGGAGCTCTTCGAGGATGGCCGGGTTGTCGCGCATCCCGCGCTCGCGAGCCTCGCGCGCGTACGGGCCGTACTCGCCGACCGGGACCTCGCCGAGATCCTTCGGCGCCTTCCAGATCGGGACCGTCGAGTTGTCGGGCACGAAGCGGAAGGTCAGGTGATCGAGCGTCGGCGCCGAGCCTTCGAACTCGCGCGTGTGGCGGATGGCGCCCGTCGACTCGAACTTGCAGGCCTCGACGCAGAGGCCGCAGTACATGCATTTGCCCATGTCGATGTCGAAGCGGCTCATCGACTGCTTCTTCGTCGCCGGGTCCTTCACGAGGTCGATCGCGATGCACTCGATGGGGCACGCGCGCTCGCAGCGCTTGCAGCCCGTGCAGATGTCCATCTGCACCTCGAGGAAGCCGCGGTAGCGCGGCGGGAGCATCTCCGTGATGGGCCGGTCCGTCTTCTCCGGGTACTGGACGGTGATCGGCTCGCGGAACATGTGCGAGAACGTGACGGCCATCCCCTCGAGGATGGTGTTCGCCGCCGTCTGGATGCTCTTGATGTACTGGGACAGGTCCATGGAGGTGTTCGTACGGACGTAGGGTCGACCGAGCGGAGGCGGCAATGCTAGCACCGTTTGTTGTGTTTTTTGCGCCGCCGCTTCATGTTCGGCGGATGCTGCTGTCGGGCACCCTCACCGCGCTCGTGACGCCGTTCACCGCGGACGGCACCTCGGTCGATTTCGCCGCGCTCGAGGCCCTCGTCGAGGCGCAGCTCGCCGGCGGCGTCACGGGGCTCGTGCCGTGCGGGACGACGGGCGAGTCGCCGACGCTCGACGACGCCGAGCAGGTCGACGTGATCCGGTGCGTGGTCGCCGCGGCGAAGAAGCGCGCGCCCGTCGTCGCGGGGACCGGCTCGTTCTCGACGAAGAAGACGATCGCCGCGTCGAAGGCCGCGATCGCCGCCGGCGCCGACGGCGTGATGATCGTCATGCCGTACTACAACAAGCCCTCGCAGGACGGCATGGTCGAGCACGTGCTCGAGATCGCGCGCAACGTGCCGGCGCCGATCGTGCTCTACAACATCCCGGGGCGGAGCGTCGTCGACCTCGGCGCGGACGCGACGGCGCGCATCTGCGAGCAGGCGTCGAACGTCGTCGCGCTCAAAGACGCGAGCGGCAACGTGCTCCGCTGCCAGGAGCTCACGAAGCGCCTCGGCGACCGGCTCACCGTGCTCTCGGGCGACGACGCGCTCACCTTGCCGATGATGGCGTGCGGCGCGCGCGGCGTGATCAGCGTGACGTCGAACGTGCGCCCGCGCGAGGCGAGCGAGGTCACGAAGCACGCGCTCGCGGGCGACTTCACGAAGGCGCGCGCGGCGCACCTGAGGCTGCTCGACCTGCACGCGCTCCTGTTCGCGGAGCCGAACCCGGCGCCTGCGAAGGCCGCGCTCGCGATGGCGGGGAAGATGACGGCCGCGGTGCGCCTGCCGCTCTTGCCGGCGCGCGAGGCGACCCGCGGGCTGCTCGCCGCGGCCCTCGCGAAGCTCGACGGCTGAGCTCGCCCCGGCGTCGCCTGCGGACGGCGACGAAAAAGGGTGGGACATCCGGCGCGTGACGGCGTCTCCACTTCGTGCAGCGGCTTCGGAGGGCGCGCGCGGGCGTGCCCACCGCCGTCGTCGCGCGGATCGTGGTCGCGCGAGGTCCGCACCCGACGTCGCGCAGCCGGTACCCTGGAGACATCATGTCCGACGAACCGTTGAAAGAGCGCCGAGGTGAGCGCGCGGCCGGCGACGACGAGGCCATCACGACCGATACCGTCAAGCTGCGTACGCCTTGGCAGGCCATCGTCTCGACCGTCGCCGGCCTCATGGCTGCCGTCATCTCGGGCAGCGTGCTCCACTCGTGCGCGACCGAGCTCCGGTCGGCGAACTCGGACACGAGCCTTCGCAACCTGGGCCTGTCGCTCGTGTGCGTCGTCGTGTCGTTGATCTTCGGCGTCGTCGGGCTCATCCGGTCGCGGAACAAGGTGGGAGGCGTCGCCGTCGCCGCGACCGGCGCGGTCCTCGGCCTCGTGCTGAGCGGGCTCTCGGTGCTGATGCTGGTCGCGTCCGTCGCGTACGGCGTCCTCATCGCGCTCGGCAGCGCGGGCGGCCCGGGGCGGCTCTTCCGCGTGCGCGGCGCGCCGCGGGTCGCGAAGCGCGCGCGGAGTCGTGCGTGGTCCTCGAGCGACGCCCTCGACCTCGACGTCGCGGCGCTGTCGGAAGAAGCGCGCGCGACGCTCGCGGACGCGTGGGAGCGGGACGCGTTGATCGAGCACGCGTCGATCGCGGCGTTCTCGCGGCTCTCGCTCGAGCTCATGGCGCACGGCGCGCCACCCGACCTCCTCGCGCGCACGCACGACGCCGCGCTCGACGAGATCGAGCACGCGGAGCGCTCGTTCGCGATCGCGAGCGCGTACGCCGGGCACGCGGTCGGCGCCGGGGCGTTCCCCGAGGCGACGTCGCGGGGCGACGTGCGCGGTGATCTCGGCTCGATGGCGCGTGAGGCGATCGTCGACGGCTGCGTGGGCGAGGGCTTCGCCGCGGCGTGCGCGCGCGCGTCGGCTGCGGCGACGACCATCCCCGAGCTGCGGGCGTTCTTCCAGAAGGCCGCCGACGACGAGGCGCGCCACGCCGATCTCGCGTGGGACATGCTCAGCTTCACGATCGCGCGTGGCGGCGCGCGCGCTGCAAATGCAGCCTCACGCGCGCTCGCTTCGCTCCGCCAGCCGTCGTTCGACGCAGCGGCCATGGACCTTCGCGCGCACGGGTGGCTCGTCGTCGCCGAGCGGGCGCGGCTGCACGACGCCGTGTCGGCCGACGTCCGCGCGCGGCTCGGGGCGATGCTCGCGGTCGAGGCCGACGCGGCCTGAGGCGCGAGCTGACGATCAGCGTGGCGTCGCGACGCCGCGCTCGGCGAGCTGGGCGCGCACGTCGTCCGGGAGCTCGGGCGCGAGCCACGAGACGAGGAGGTCGAGGCCGCGCCAGCGCCCCGGAGAGACAGCGTCGGCGACGCCGAGCATGATCGTGATCTGACGGACGAGCTCCTCGCGCGCCCGCGCGCCGCGGCCCGTCGCGATCAGGTCGTGGACGCGCGCGAGGCCGGAGCCCTTCGGCTCGGCCGCGAGCGGCACGGGGCCACAACGCCGCTCCGCCGCGCGCACGACCGCCGTCGGCGATGCGGGCATCGTCACGTCCGGCAGCGACAAGAGCGCCTCGGACTGCTCGGCGAAGCCCTCGACCTCCGCGAGCGCGTCTTCGCGGAGCTGGTGCCACGCCTCGTCGGACGAGCTCGTCACCGCGTCGACGCCGGCGATCGCGACGAGGCCGAGGTACGACGCGAGGTCCTCCGCGACGGCCGTGCACGCGCCCTCCGCGATGAAGAGGACCGGACACCGATCGAGCGCGAGCGCGCGATCCTTGCGCAGGAGCACGGCGTGGTGGCAATCGCCGCCGGTCTCGAAGAGAGGAAGCGTGTCGTCGGGCGTCCACGGGAATGCGGCCGAATTCAGCGCGAGGACGTGCACGCCGAGCGCGCGAAAGGC
>DASYCF010000980.1:0-3250 GCA_036500365.1 Byssovorax sp. | reverse complement strand
ACCCCGCCCGCGCCGCGCGCAGGGCGGGTCAAGGATTGCGAAGCAACCGGCGAAGCCGGCGCCGCAGACGCCCTTGACACGCCCGAGCACGGCGCGACCATAAGGAAAGCCGAGCGCCCGTCCCCCCCCAAGCGCGAGAGCCAGAGCCCGAATCTATCTCTGCCTCTGCCTCTGCCTCTGCCTCTGCCTCTGCCTCTGCCTCTGCCTCTGCCTCTGCCTCTGCCTCTGCCTCGGGCTCGGGCTCGGGCTCGGGCTCGGGCTCGGGTGCGGGCTCGGGTGCGGGCTCGGGCTCGGAGGCAGCTCAGAAGCCGAACGCGCCGAGGTAGCCCGCGACGGCGACGCCGAGGACGACCGCGAAGCTCATGAACGGCGCGTAGTCGAACGGGAGCCCGGCGGTGCGGCGCTGAGCCACGTAGTTCATCCACGCGCCGCGCATGGCGAAGAGGAACATCCCGAGCGTGAGCAGCGGGAAGGCGCGCGCGAGGGGCGGCCACTTCGCGTGCGACAGCGCGAGGAACGCGGTCGTGAAGCCGACCACGAGGATGGGGGCGATGAACAGGATCGGCCGGACGCTCGCGGCGCTCCTCGCGGCGCGCTGGCGCTTGAGCTCGAGGATCTGGCCGCGATCCGCGGTGCGGTCGTCCGTGGGCTTGCCCGCCGCGCTGCGATAGTCGCCCTCGGCGAGCGGCGCGTCCGGGGACGGGAGCGCGCTCTCGGCCATCACCGCGTCGGCGAGGTCGAGGAGGAGCTCGAGGTTCCCTGTCGCGACGACGCCGGACGCGTAGTCGTATCCCTCGCGGCTGAAGTGGAGCTCGCCGTCTTCGACCTGGATCGTCGCGCGGAGCTGTCCCGCCGCGCTCGTGAGGCGCTCCCGGAGCTTTGCGTCGGCGAGGAGCCGTCGCACCCGGCCGAGCGGCGCGCCCTCGACGACCCACGCCGCGTCGAAGTCGGGATCTCCTACGTCGATGTCGACGTAACCTGCGCGCTGCTTGCGCGTCGTGTCGCGCTCCTTCGTGAGGCCGAGGAGCACGTCGAACGGCCGCGTCTTCACGTGCACATAGGTGTGCGAAGGCGAGTTCTTCCCGCCGGGCGACAGGTGGAACGTGAACGAGTACCCGCGCGCCGTAGCCGTGAACTCGTTCGCGCGCACGGCGACGATCTCGGCGCCGAGCGCGGTGGCCGCGCCGCGGTAGGCCGCGTGACGACGCCGGCGCTGGACGAGCGAGATGACGAGGAAGCCGAGCGCGAACGCGGCGAAGACGAAGAGGCCCACCGGATCCGCGTGGGAGGAGGACGAAGCGAAGACCATGAGTGTCGATGGTAACTGCGTGCTGCCGTCGCCGCCAAATCGAGCTCAGCCGAGCCGGTAACAGCGCCCGCGGAACAGCGTCTCGAAGCCGAGGCGCTCGAGGATCGGCGCGCTGGTCGCTTCGCGCGCTTGCGTCACCGCGTAGTCGAAGCCGACCTCGCGGACGCACGCGAGCCGCGCCGCGAGCATCGCCTTGTACGCGCCGCGGCCACGCGCCACCTCGAGCACCTGCGCACCCATCAGGTAGCCGTAGCCTTCGCGCATCACGAGCGTCGCGGTCCCGATCGGCTCGCCGTCGATCGACGCGAGGAACATGTGCGCGACGCGCGGTGAAGCTTCGAGGAGCGCGACGTGCACCGCGCGCCACGTCGGCGGCGTCGCGTCGGCGTCCCAGCCGCGCGCGCTCACGTCGAGGAACGTGTCGAGCGTCGCGTGCGTCACCTCGTCGACGTCGACGCCGCCCGGCGCGACGTCGAGCGCGGCGCTCGCGCCCATGCCGCGCATCTCCCAGTGCTCGAAGCCGCGCCGCTCGAGGCGCTCGCCGAGGTCGAGCGGGCGCGTCCACGGGCCGATCGACCAGCGCGCCGGCTGGCCGATCGCGTGGTAACCCGCGACGACCTCGTCGATGACGTGCTCGGAATCGCGCTCGTCGATCACCGAGAGCGCGACCTCGTTCAACATGCCGCGCGGCGCCGAGGGCGTGAGGATCTGGAACCAGCCCTCGCGCTCGACGACGCGCGTGTCGGGCAGCAAGACGGCGCGATCGAGCGGCGCACGGATCGCCGCCTCGAGCTTCCAGGCGGGCGACGGCGGCGCGCGCGTCACGGTTGTCCGGTCGAGGCTCAGCTCGACGACGACGACTTCTTCATCAGGTCGGCGAACGTGCCGAACTTCGAGTCGCGCGCGACGCCGGCCCGGTACTGCTGGTAGGCCTGCTTCTCGGCGTCGTCCTTCAGGGCGCGGATCGAGAGCTTCGCCTCGCCGCGGCGCGGGTCGATCTCGAGGACCTTCGCCTCGAGCTCGGTGCCGACGGGGAACTGCTTGCGCAGGTCGGTGCCGCGCGGCGTGCCGGTGTGGCCCGCGGGGATGAAGCCGCGCGCGCCGCGCCCGGTCACGCCGAGCACGCGGACGACGAGCCCGGCCTCGGTCGCCTGCGCGACCGCGACCTTGAGCGCCTTGTGCGGCTGCACGCGCTGACGCGGCTCGGCCGCCTGACCCTCGGGCGGCGCGGGGTGGAGGCCGATCTTGCGCGCGCCCGGATCCGAGCTGACGACGACGACCTCGATCTCCTCGTCGATCTTGACGATCTCGCTCGGGTGCTCGAACGGCTTCACCGAGAGATCGGCGGCGTGGATGAGGCCGTCGACGCCGGGCTCGAGCTCGATGAAGGCGCCGAACGGCTGGAGGCGCGCGACCTTGCCCTTGTGACGCGATCCGACCGCGTAGCGCTCCTTCACCGTGTCCCAGGGGTCGTTCGTGGCGGCCTTGCGGCTGAGCCAGAGCTTGCCCTTCTCGTCGACGCGGAGGACCTTCACCTCGATCTCGTCGCCCGGCTTGAAGAGGTCGTTCAGGCGCGCGCCGCGGTCGTGGCTCGCCTCGGTCATGTGGACGAGGCCCTCGACGTGGTTCGCCTCGGGCAGGGCGACGAACACGCCCCACGCGACGACCTTGCGCACGACGCCCTTCTGGATCGAGCCGGGCGTGATCTTCGTGAGCGAGTCGGCGCGGGCCTTCTTGAGGTCGTCCTCGAGCAGCTTGCGGCGCGACACGACGATGTCGCGCCCGCGCTTCGCGTACTGCGTGACCTGGAAGTCGAGCCGCTCTCCGACGAGGTACGAGAGGTCGGCGCCGTGCCGCACGTCGACGTGCGACGCGGGCGCGAACGCGCGCAGGCCGCCGAAGTCGACCTCGAGCCCACCCTTGACCGCGCCCGTGACGAAG
>DASYCF010000979.1:0-1578 GCA_036500365.1 Byssovorax sp. | reverse complement strand
GCCGGGCCCGCCGACGGGAGCTTCGTCTCCGGATACGGACGTCGCGCGCTCGCCGTCGGCGTGCCCGATCACGACGGCGGCGTCTGGGAGTCGAGCGACGCCGGGCTCACGTGGGACGTCGCCCCCTTCCCGCGCGTGCTCGCGCGAACCGGCGGCGACGTGCGCGTCGCGTGCGCGGCCGCGGGGTGCGTCGTGGCCGACGCCACCACGCGCCTCGGCTGGGGCATCCCGCCCGACGCCGACGTCGACGGCAAGCCGCCCGACGCGCAGAGGCCTCGCGAGCCGCACGTGAGGACGCCGATCGTGTGCGAGCTCTCGGCCACGTCGCGCTGGACGCGCGTCGATCACGCGCACGGGCGCGGCGGCTTGCCCGACGCGAGCGAGGCGATGCGCGGCCGCGTGATGTGGTCGGCGATGACGCACGATCCCGCGACCGACGCCGTCTCCGTCGTCGTCGCGACGCTCCCCGATCGCGACGCGGGTGAGGCGCGCGTGTCGACGCGCTCGCTCCTCGCCGCGGCGCCGCGCGCCAACGTCGCCACGCACCTGTCGCACCAGATCGAGGGCTACCTCGCGATGCGCGCGCCGTTCCCGGTCGACGCGAAGGGCCACTTCGAGCCACGCGGGTCGATGCGCGACGTCGAGGTCGCCTGGGAGAACTTCGCCGACGGCAGCGCCGGGCGCGCGCGCATCCCCGACGCCGGCCCGTTCGAGAAGGACGACATGCGCTTCGGTACGGCGCTCGAGCCCGCGCTCGTGACGGTGAGCCTGCGCAGCGCGATCGTCAGGCCGCACAGCGTCCGCTCGAAGGACACGTCGGTGTATTTCTTGCGCGCGGACGGCGGCGTGCAGCGGCTCGTCGACACGCCGGCGCCGCCTCGCGCGCTCGCGGGCGCCCTCCGCGCGGTGACCGACGCCGCGGTGCTCGACGGGCAGCCGTTCGCGGTCGCGCTCGCCCGCGAGGCCGCGGGCAACGACGCGACGAGCTCGGTGCTGCTCGCGCGGCTCGGCGCCGCGCCCGGCTCGTGGACGGCGACGGCGGTCGCGCCGCTCGACAGCGAGACGCCGTTCGGAGTGCAGACGACGTGGGCGACGTTCGGCAAGTCCTCCGTCGGGATCGTGTCGACGGTGACCGACGCCGACGGGCGGCGCGCCTGGGCCTCGTTCGCGCCGTTTCGCGCCGACGGCGCGGCGGCGCCCGGCCTCGCGGTGCCCACGCCCTACGACCTCGGCGACAAGCCGCGCGGGTGCAGCGCCGTCGAGCGCGCGAGCACGCCGCGCGTCGACGCGCGCATCGTCGCCCCGGGCCGCGTCGCCTTCTTCGGCGTGCGGCATCCTGTGATCGTGCAAGAGCCCGCCGCGAAGGGCGCGCGCGCGCTCACGACCTTGCCGCCGTACATCCTCTTGAGCGACTCGGTCATCCTGCACGGCACGCCGGCGGCGCCTTGCGTGGCCGCGCACGTCGCGCACGGCTTCGGTGACGCGAGAGGGACGGCGGCCATCGTCACGGGCGACGGCGCGCACGGCTTCCTGTTCCTCCCGACGACCGCGCCCGCCGAGCGCGAAGGCGCCGCGCCG
>DASYCF010000978.1:0-1610 GCA_036500365.1 Byssovorax sp. | reverse complement strand
CCGCAGATCGTCATGACGACGCCCATCCTCGAGGGCACCAACGCCCACGTCGAGGAGGGCAAGGTCGTCGGACCCAAGATGTCGAAGAGCCTCGACAACTACGTCGGCATCGACGAGCCGCCGCGCGACATGTTCAACAAGCTCATGCTCGTCGACGACGGCGTCGTGTGGCGTTACCTCGAGCTGCTCTCGTCGGCGACGACGGCCGAGCTCGCCGAGCAACGCGAAGGCGTGGCGTCCGGCAAGATCGACGTCATCGCCGTGAAGGAGGCGTTCGCGGTCGAGATCGTCACGCGCTTCCACTCGCTCGAGGCCGCGACCGAGGCGCTCGACGTGCGCCGCCGCGTCGCGCGCGGCCTCCCGCCCGAGGACGCCGAGGAGATCGGGGTCGACGCGGGCGGCGACGACATCGGCCTCGGCAAGGCGCTCGCGCTCGCGGGCCTCGCCAAGAGCTCGAGCGAGGGCGCGCGCCTCGTGAAGGGCGGCGCCGTGATCGTCGACGGCGAGCCCGTGAAGGACGAGCGCGCGCGCCTCGAGCGCGGCAAGCATTACCTCGTCCGCGTCGGATCGAAGAACCGCCGCTTCGCCGTGCTCGTCATCCGGTGAGCGGCGCCGAGGGGCCCGCCGTCGCCGGGCGCCGCGCCGTCGTCCTCGGCGCGCTCGCGCTGGTCGCGGCGGCGTCGGTCGGCTGCGGCGAGCGCCCGCCCGCGGCCGCGCCCGGCCCCGCCCTTCCGCCGCTCGCGCTCGGTCGCGTCGACGAGCTGCTCGCGGTGGCGCGCCTTCGATGGGTCGTGCTCGCGCGCCTCCGCGACGTGGCGACGACCGCGTTCTTGATCCCAGCCATCGGACGCGTCGTGCCCGAGGCCAACCTCGATCGCTTCGCGGCGGCGACGGGCGTCGATCTGCGCACCGCCGAGGAGGCCGCGATGGCGGTGTACGCGGACGACGGCGGCAAGGACGTGACCGCGTTCGTCGTGCGGCGAGGTGGCGACGCGACGACGATCGAGCGGCTCTTCCTCGCGCGGCTCGTCGGCGGCGAGCGGCGCGCGCAGGATCGACCCGACGTCGCGCGGCTCACCGGCAAGTTCGGCACGTCGTCGAAGACGCTCGCGGTGCTCGGGCGCGACGTGGTCGTGTTCCAAGACGGCGGCAGCCCCGCGCGTGGACCGGCGCGCGTCGCGGAGCTCTACGCCGAGGGCAAGCTCAAGCGCTCGCCGACGCTGCTCGCCGCCGATCCGCTGAGGTCCCTCGCCGCGCGCTTCGGGCCTGCGCCGGTGCGCGCGTTCGCGCTCGGGCCGTTCGAGGGCGAGCTCGCCCGCGGCGCGCGCGGCCTGCTCGCTGGGGCGACCGCGATCGGCGCCGCTGCGAGGCCGAGCGCGCGCGATCGCGTCGCCCTCGCGATCGCGGTCGCCGGTGATTTCTCGAAGAGCGGCCAGGCCGCCTCGAAGGAGCTCGGCGACGCCTGGGACGACCTCGCCCACGGCACCTTCGGCCACTTGCTCGGGCTCGACGTCCCGCTCGAGAAGCCGCTCGCGACGTTCAGCGACGACGCGGTCGCGGTCGCGGTCGAGCTCGATCCCGACAAGCTCGCCAAGGGCCTCGCGGCCGCG
>DASYCF010000977.1:0-12016 GCA_036500365.1 Byssovorax sp. | reverse complement strand
ATAGGGTCGCGCCCATGGCATCCGTGCATCGCCTTCCGACGGCGTGGCTCGTCGTCGCGTCCGCCGCCCTCGCCTGCGCGTCGTGCGCCGAC
The DNA here is from genome assembly GCA_036500365.1 of Byssovorax sp. Lineage (GTDB taxonomy): Bacteria > Myxococcota_A > Polyangia > Polyangiales > Polyangiaceae > DASYCF01. Next base: position 11,924 of record DASYCF010000977.1, on the reverse strand, counting down.
GCGCCCGCGCCGCGATCCGCGGCGCCGCCCCCTGCACCGACCCCGACCGCGCCCGCGCCTGCCGACGCCGCGATCCCCGAAGAGATCGTGACGGAGACGTTCTTCGGCACGGCCGTGAGCGATCCGTATCGATGGATGGAGAACAAAGCCGATCCGCGCTTCGTCGCGCTGATGAAGCGCGAGGGCGACAAGGCGCGCGCCGCGCTCGACGCGCTGCCGGACCGAAAGGCCCTCTACGATCGCGTGCACGCGTTGAGCGGCGGCGGAGAGGTGTTGAAGGGCGTCGTCGTCGCGAACGGTCGCGTCTTCTACGAGAAGCGGCCGGTCGGGGCCGAGACGTCGATCGTGTACGTGCGCCCCGTCGCCAGCGGCGCCGAGCGCGTGCTGATCGATCCCGCGAAGCTCGGCGGCGAGGGCGCGCACCTGTCGCTCGACGTGTGGTCGCCGTCGCCCGACGGCAAATACGTCGTGTTCGGCACGTCGCCCGCCGGCTCCGAGGACTCGACCGCGACCATTGCCATGGTCGACACCGGCGAGCTCTTGCCCGAGCGAATCGACCGGTTCGACCCTCTCTCGGTCTCGTGGCTGCCCGACAGCTCGGGCTTCTTCCTGCTTCGACGGCGCGAGGGCGCGAAGATCGACTCGGAGGAGAAGCTCCAGAACGAGGTCAATTGGCTCCATCGTCTCCGCACCGATCCGGCGAAGGACAAGAGGATCCTCGCGAAGGGCGTCTATGCGGACCTCCCCGTCGACGCGAAGGAGTTTCCGACCATCTACACCGCGCCGGGCTCGCCGTGGGTCATCGCGATGCCGCTCGGCGGCGTGCGCAAGGACAACCCCGTCTACCTCGCGAAGCTCACGGACTTGACCGCGGGCAAGCCGCGCTGGACGCGCGTCGCCGGGATCGACGACGAGGTGCGCGTGGCCGCCGTGCGCGGCGACGATCTCTTCCTCTTGACGACCAAGGGCGCCGATCGAGGCAAGGTGTTGCAGACACGCGCCTCGGCGCCCGACCTCGCGAAGGCGAAGGTCGTCGTCGCCGAGGGAGTCGGCAACCTGTCCGACGTCATCCCGACGAAGGACGCCGTGTACGTGGCGTACGACGACGCCGGGTACAGCGGCCTGCTCCGCCTCGAGGCCTCCAAGGCTGCGCCGGTCAAGCTGCCTATCGAGGGCGCGTTCTCCGGCTATTCCGGCGTCACGAGCGAGGATGGGATCGTCGTCTGCATGGCGTCTTGGTTCCAGCCGACGGCCGCCTGGCAGCTCAAGAAGGGCGCCGCCGCGGAGCTCCCGCTCGCCCGTCGCCCCACGCTCGACCTCTCGGGTTACGAGGTCGTGCGCACGACGGCGAAGGCGCGCGACGGCGTGAAGGTCCCTGTCACGATCCTCGCGAAGAAGGGCCTCGCGCGCGACGGCTCGGCGCCCGCGCTCGTGTACGCCTACGGCGCCTATCAATGGGTGCTCTACCCGCCGAGCTTCGACGCGTCGCGCGTCGCGTTCCTCGAGCGCGGCGGGATCATCGCGTACGCCGGCGTCCGCGGCGGCGGCGAGTACGGCAAGCCGTGGTGGAAGGCTGGGCAGAAACTCCAGAAGCCGAACACGTGGCGCGACCTGATCGACGCGTCGGAGGCCATGATCAAGGACGGCTGGACGCGCCCGCAGCGGCTCGCGATCGAGGGCTACTCGGCGGGCGGCGTCACGGCGGGGCGCGCGATGACCGAGCGGCCCGACCTCTTCGCCGGCGTGATCTTGCGCGCCGGCATGGTCAACGCGCTGCGCGCCGAGTTCAACCCGAACGGGCCGACCAACATCGACGAGTTCGGGACGGTGACGGAGGCGGACGGCTTCAAGGGCCTCCTCGCGATGGACGTCACGCAGTCGGTGAAGGCTGGGACCGCATATCCGGCCGTGCTCTTCATCCAGGGCATGACCGACGCGCGCGTCGAGCCGTGGCAGTCGGCCAAGCTGCTCGCCCACCTCCGGAAGGCGTCGACGTCGAACAACCCCCTCATCATGCGCGTCACGTACGACGAAGGCCACCTCGAGGGGACGCGCGCGCAAGACGACGAAGAGGCCGCCGACACCTACGCGTTCGTGCTCTCGCGCAGCCGCGCGGCCCGCTGAGCGAGCCGCCTGGGTCAGCGCGCGATGCAGGCCGTGAGGTCGCGGGACGTCGTGAGCAGGCGCCTCGCGCGGCGGATCGCGCGGGCGCGGAGGGCGGCGCGGCGAGCCAGCAGCCAGTCGGCGGCGGCCGCGAACGTGGCAGGCGTCGCGGTGACGCCGAGCGCGGCGAGCGCCATCGTGAGGTCGTGCTCCTCGCCGAGGAGGGTGGCGAGGCGGTCGAGGCGGGCGTGGACGCGCCGGCGCCGCGCGCGCCGCACGTCGGCGAGGAGCTCCATCTGGAAGAGGAGGTCCTTCACGCGGCGGCGCAGCGCGTGGAACTTGGTCGCGAGCGGATCGCGCTCGACCTCGGCGAGGTGCGCGCGGGCGCGGGCGGCGACGCGCGCGACGGCGCGTAGGAGGCGGCGACGCTTCATCGGCGGATGCAGCGCGGAGGCGCCCTCGATCGCGCGGTCGAGCGCGGCGGAGACCTCGGGCCAGGCGACGCCGTGACCAGCAGGCTGCCTACGCGCCGCCTCGGCCAGCGCGGGCGCGAGCTCGGGCGGGGCCCGGCGCGCGAGCTTGCGCAGCGTCTCGACGACGACGCGCGCGTCTCGCGCCGGCGCGAGCGCGCGGCCCACGGCGCGGAGCTCGCCGGCGCGCGCGTCGTACTCGGCGTCGGGCAGCGACGCCCGCGCGAGGCGGAGGTGCGCGCGCGCCCGCTTGATCTGCTTGCGGACGCGATGGACGCGCGCGTCGCGCGTGCCCACCTCGTCTGCGGCTGCGGCGCGCCGCGCCGCCGCGAGCAGCGCGACGCCCGCGCTGGCCCACGCGTCGGAGAGCGGAGCGTGCGCCGCGATCGAGGTCGACATCGCCCTCTCTTGCGGGCGCGAGCGGCCAGCGGCCAGCGACGTTGTGCCGCAATGCGGCGTCGAGCGCGCCCTCAATCGCGGACCCGCGCCGACGCGCCCAGCGGCGGCAACCGGGCGCGGGCTACCCGCGGCGGAGCACGGTCACCACACGTACGTGCGCGCGGACGGGAGGCACACGCCCATCGCGCAGAGCATCAGGTCGACGTCGGGCGCGGTGCACGTCACCTGCTTCGCGCAGAAGTCGTCGTACGCGCAGAGGCGGTGGCACGACATCTCCTCGCCGATGGCGCCCGTGTGCGCGATGCACGACCAGCTGCTCGTGAGCCACAGGCTCTCCTCGCGCGCGTCGTCGAAGAGGCACGCGTCGCTGCGGCTCGTCTGGTCGTAGACCATCGCGGTGCACTTGCTCGTCTCGAGCTTGGCGCGCTGCTTCGACATCGTGTTGAGGAGGTACGTGTAGTCGCACACGGCGTCGCGCGCGGTGTCGCGCGAGACCTTCTCCTTGAGGCGCGGATCCTTGAGCGCGTACTCGTGGAGCGCGCGGAGGAACGTCACGAGGTGCGTGTTGCCCGTGTTCTCGTTCTCGCCCTCGTGGAGCACGGTGAGGAGGCGCTGCTGCTGGCCGTCGGGGTCGACGTCGTTCCCCTCGCCCGTGCCGAAGCCGAGCTGGATGAACGTCGTCGGCGTCTTCGCGGTGCAGAGCTTCGCGTCGTCCCAGAGCTTCTGGCCGACGATGAGCGGGCGGTGCGTGTTCGGCCGCTTGCACACCCCGATCTCGCCGGGCGGGACGGTGCCCGTCGCGCGGTCTGGGAGCTGGCCCTGACCTTCGTAGAAGAACTCCGTCGAGCCGCAGCCGACGGCTACGGCCGCGAACGAGGAGACCGCGGCGGCGGCGAGCAGGAAGTTTCGGACGGCACCCATCAGCGCGACGCTCACGCTACCACTGCTCCTCTCCGAACACGAAAACTCTGCGACCGTTTCGTCACGCGCCGAGCATGCTCTGCTCGATCAGGTCGTCGACGACCGCGTTCAGCGACTTGGTCTCGTTGAAGATGCGGATCTGGCGGTCGGCGCTCGTGCCCTCGCGGAGGACGTCGCGGATCCGGTCGAACTCGGCCTCGACGCCGAAGATCGCCGCCGATTCGGCGCAGAACTCGAGCAGCTCGCCGACGAGCTCGCGCAGCGACACCTGCTCCTGCTTGCCGAAGTCGATGAGCTGGCCGTCGATGCCGTAGCGCACGGCGCGCCACTTGTTCTCCTCGATGAGCTCGCGCGCGTACTCGCGGAAGCCCATGTTCTTCTTGTAGAGGAGGTAGAGCCGGCCCATCACGGCCTGGATCAGCGCCGCGAGCGCGACCGTGTCGTCGATGCGCGTCGTCATGTCGCAGACGCGCACCTCGACCGTGTCGAAGAACGGGTGGGCGCGCACGTCCCACCAGATCTTCTTCGCGTTGTCGATGCAGCCCGTCTTCACGAGCAGCTCCACGTAGGTCTGGAAGGCGTGGTAGCTCTCGAACGCGCCGGGGATGCCCGTGCGCGGGAAGCGCTTGAAGATCTCGCTGCGGATGCTCTTCAGGCCGCTGTTGCGGCCGAGCCAGAACGGCGAGCTCGTCGACAGCGCGAGGATGTGCGGCAGGAAGTAGCGGACCTGGTTCGCGAGGAACATCGCGACGTCCTTGTTCTTCACGCCGACGTGCACGTGCAGGCCGAAGATGAGGTTCGCGCGCGCGACGTCCTGCAGGTCCTCGACGAGGCCCTTGTAGCGGTCGCCGTCGGTGATCGCCTGCTTCTTCCAGTCGCTGAACGGGTGCGTGCCCGCGGCCACGATGCGGAGGCCGTTCTTCTTCGCGAGGTCGCCGAGGCCGCGGCGGAGCTCGCAGATCTCGTCGCGCGCCTGGCGGATGTCGCGGCAGATGCCCGTGCCCGTCTCGACGACGGACTGGTGCATCTCGGGCCGCACGCGCTCGCGGAGGAGCGAGTTGCCCTGCCCTCCCTCGAGCAGCTGCGAGATGTACGAGTGGAGCTCGCGCGTCTCGGGGTGGACGATCTGGAACTCCTCCTCGATGCCGAGGGTGAACTGGCCGTCGAGGAGCCCCTGTACGTCGGTCATGTGTCGTGTGTCTCCTGGTGGTCAGTCTTGGTCTTCGAGGATGAACGTGGGCACGGTGCCCGCGCCCGCGTGCACGTTGGCGAGCGTCGTCGCGCTGAGGCGCGTGAGCACGCCGCGCACCTCGCCGCGGAACAGATACGGATCGAGCTCGACGAAGCGGCGCGAGAAGAAGAGCTCGCCCGCCGCGCCGACCTCCGGGAACATCGCGCTCGGCAGCGCGACGCGGCGCTGCACGATCGACGGCTCGACGAGCGCCACCTTGAGCGCCCGCTCCCACACGCCCTGCTCGACGTTCGCGCCGATGAGCACGCCGCGCGCGCCGACGTCGTCGTTCGGCTTGAGGACGAGGTCCGCGCGGTTCGCCGCGGACCAGGGGAGGAGGTCGACCTCGGCGCCGTCGGGCGCGGGGCTCTTCACCTCGGCCACGCGGCGCGTCCACGGCACGTGCGCGCGCACGCCGGCGACCTCCTCGTCGGTGAAGCCGGACTGGATGCGCGGGTCGTGGAGCAGCGCGAAGAGCATCTTCTTGTCGAGGAGCTTCGCGCGGAAGCTGTTCACGACGCAGACGACGCGCGCGCGGTACGCGTCGATGAGGGGCTTCACCTCGGCCTCGCGCGCGAGGAGCTCGCTCGTGAGCACGCGCCGGTACACGACGTCGATGCCCTGCCCCTTGGCGACGAGCTCGCCGTCTTTGTAGTCGAGCTCGCGCGGGTCGACGAAGCGGCAGGGGATGCCGTGGCGCTGGAAGCGCTCGCACACGAGGTCGAACTCGGCGCGCGTCGCGACCTCTTGCCAGTCGACCACGGCGACGCGCGGCACGCGGGTGCCGCCGAACTCGTGCCACGCGTCGAGCACGGCGCCGACGAGCGCGTTGCCCGTGTAGAGCGGCGAGACCTTGCGCGTGCGGCTGAACTCCCGCATCGGCTGGAAGCCCTCGAAGAGGTCGGTCAGCCGATCGGTGTAGCCGCCGCCGAACGCGCCCTCGGCGTTGAGCTCCACGAGCGACAGCTCGTCGCCGCGGAGGATCGTGTCGAGGCGCGTGGCCACGCCCATGCTCTTGAACTCGGGGTTGATGTCGAGCAGGCGCCGCTCGCCGTCGGTCAGCTCCATCTCGGCGAGCAGCTCGGGGCTCGCGATGATGCGGTCGCGCGCCTTCTGCACCGCGCTGCGGAACGAGCGCACCGCGCGCTCGACGAGGCGGTACTGCGACCGGAGCACGAGCTGCGGCCGCAGGAAGCTGCAGATAGGCCGCCCCGCGAACACCGCGCCGCGCTCGACCATGCGGTCGAGCAGCGCGAGGTGATCCTCGCCGCCCTTGTCGACGTAGGCCGTGAGCACGTCGTGGTAGCGATCGATCGCCTCCCCGACGGCGGCCTCGCTCGCGCTCTGCTTGGGCGGCGGGAGGCTCGTCACCGCGCGGACCCGCCGCCGAGCGGCCCGATCACGTCGGTCGGCAGCATGAGCTTGCTCCAGCGGTAGTCGTCGCGCGTGGCGCGCTTGCCCTTCGCCGTCGAGCAGCAGAAGTCGACCATCCAGTCGACCACGGTGTGGAAGTACGGCTCGAGGATCGAGTCGATGTGCATGTCGGGCGCCGGGTTCGTGAAGTCGATCGCGTACGGCACGCCGTCCTTGATCGCGAACTCGACGGAGTTCATGTCGTAGCCGAGCGCCTCGTTGATCTTCTGACAGTCGTCGATGATGCGGTGGTGGAGATCCTTCGGCAGCCAGTCGAACTTCTCGTTGTGCACGTAGCAGCGGCGGTGCGGATCGTACTGGATCGGCAGGATCTTCTCCTTGTCGCGGCCGATGCAGATGCAGCGCACGTACTCGTCGAAGTCGATGAACTCCTGCAGCGTCATCGCGTTGAGGCCCGACGCGTCGTACGCGCGGAGGAGATCGGCCGGCGTGCGCACGACGGTGACGTCGCGCCAGCCGCCGCCGTCGGCCGGCTTGAGGATGGCGGGGAACTTCACGTAGTCGACGATCGCCTCCCAGTTGAGCGGGAACTCGAGGTTCCGGAGGCTCCGGTCCTTCACGATCGCGGGGATGTAGTCCTTCTGCGGGAGCATCACGGTGCGCGGGATCGCGACGCCGAGGTGCGACGCGAGCGAGTAGCCGAAGAACTTGTCGTCGGCGCTCCACCAGAAGGGATCGTTGATGACGAAGGAGCCCGAGAGCGCGGCGGCCTTCAGGTAGAAGCGGTAGTGCTTCACCTCCTGGCTGATGCGGTCGACGAGCACGCGGTAGGGGCACGCGAAGCGCTCCGGCGTGCCGCCGAGGACCGCGAGCTCGGCCTGGATGCCGGGCACCTTGTTGCATCGCTCGATGAACGCCTGGGGCATCGACTGCTCCCAGCCGACGAGGATGCCGATCTTCTCTGCCATAGGGTGGTCTTCCTCCGGGTCGCGCGCGCCGCACGCAGCGCTGGCTCCGCGTCCGGAATAACAAGGAACGGCGCGCCTGAGAACAGCGACGGCGCGGCGCGGCGCCGAATCGGCGCGATCGCGGGCGGCGGCGGCGCGCGCGACGTCAGCGGGCGACGAGGACCATCGACGTGCGCGGCGGCAGGGTCACGGTGGGCCCGGTCACGTCGGCGCCGGTCAAGAGATCCGTCGCCGCGGCCGGCATCCCGGCGACGGTGCCGTCGAGATCCCCGCGGTTCAGGGCGACGTACACGACGTCGGCGCCGTCGGTCATCACGTAGCCGTAGGTGTCGTTCGTCACGCTCGCGGTCGTCCGCGTGCCGCGCCAGAGCGCCGTGTGCGCCTTGCGCGCGGCGCCGAGCTTCTGGATCGTCGCCTTGAGGAAGGTCTGGTCGTCGGACAGGCCGGAGAACTGCATGAAGCGACGGTTGTCGGGGTCGCCCGCGCCGGGCATGCCGATCTCGTCGCCGTAGTAGAGGAGCGGGACGCCCTTCGTCGTGAGCAGGAACGTGAAGCCGACGGCCATGCGCTCGTACGGCGCGCGGTTCGGCGGTGCGCCCGGCGGGTCGTCCCACTTCGCGTCGCCGCCGTCGCTCCACGCGTCCCACGGCTGATCGAGCGCGGTCTGAATCGTGCGCACGAGGTCTTGATTGCCGAGGAACGTCGACATGATCCCGGGGTCGTAATAGGTGTCGTTCGTCGAGAGGAAGCCGTCGAGATCGTACATCGTGCCTTGACGGCTCAAGATGTTGTAGACGGCGGCGCCGCGGAGGGGGAAATCGAACTGCCCGTCGAGCTCGGTCGTCGGGTCGATGAAGCTCTTGATGAGGTCGCGGTCCACGGACTCGAACGTCTCGCCCACCATGTAAAAGTGCTGGTGGTTCATCGGCTCGACGTCGGTCGTGACGCGCGCGCGGATCGCGAAGAGCCAGCTCGGGTCGATGTGCTTCACCGCGTCGAGGCGGAAGCCGTCGATACCGTACGTGGTCGCCCACGACACGGCGTTGTCGACGGAGTACGTCCGCGCGTCGTCGACCGTGAAGTTCCAGTCGGGCAGGTAGCTCGTGAACCAGCAGCGCTTCTGCTCGTACGGATCGTTCCAGTCGCAGCCGTCGCCGCAGACGCACGTCTTGCCGTTGTACTCGAGCGGCCAAAACCAGTCTTGATGCTCGGTCCACAGGGACGACGAGATGTGGACGTGGTTCATGACGTAGTCGAAGAGCACCTTGATGTCGTGCTGGTGCGCGTGATCGACGAGCTCTTGCAGCGTGGCTTGATCGCCGAAGTGCTCTTCGACTTGATAGAGGTTCTGCGGCCAGTAGCCGTGATAGGCGCTGTACTCGTGGCCGTCGGAGCCGATGCCCTCGTCGTTCGTGTTGTCCATCGGGACCGTGATCCAGAGAGCGTTCACGCCGAGGTCGTCGAAATAGCCGGCGTCGATCTCGTCGATCACGCCCTGGTAGTCCCCGCCCTGGTAGTTGGCGGGCGTCTCGATTCCCGCGATGGGCGCGTCGTTCGACGGGTCGCCGTTCTTGAAGCGATCGACGAAGACGAAGTAGAGGAACGCGCTCCGCCAGTCGAAGGCGTTCGGGTAATCGGCGCCGCCGCCGACTCCCACGCTCCCGCCGGCGCCCGTCATGCCCCCTGCCCCGCCCACGCCGCCGAGACAGGTGGCGCCGCACGAGGCGACCACGACGTCGTTCAAGCCTCCCTGGTTGTCCGACACCGTGTCGGCGTCGTTTGGGTCGTTGACCCAGGTCGTGCCGTCGACGAAGAACTTGTACTGGATGGTCTGCCCGTTCGCGACGTCGACGGAGGCGACCCACTGCTCACCGTCGAGCGACATGGGGACGCCGACGTCCCACGCGCCGGGCGCGAAATCGCCGCGCACCTCGACGCTCGTCTCGCCGTTCAGCGGGTAGGTAAAGCGCACGGCGCACGGGGCGGCGGCCGAGACGCAGCCGCCGCCCGCCCCGCCCGCGCCGCCGAAGCCCGCCGCGCTCGGGAGGAGCTCGGGCGAGCACGCCGTCCACGCGCCGAGGAGCGCGGCGGCGGCGACGACGACGAACGGCGGGGACGCGGCGCGGAGCGGTTTCTTGCGCATCGGTTGCTTCGGCACCTGGGGCCCTCGAGCCTACGCGCGAGCGCGCCCGGCGGTGCTGCGGCGAGCGCGACGCGCGCTCGGCCGGGCCGAACGGGCGACGCCGCCGAGCTTACCGGACGCCGCGGCGCGCGTGCGCGACAAGCGCCCGGCGCCGGCGCGCGGTTTTGCGCTTGACCTTCGCGGGCGTACGAGTAACTTCCGCGGCCTCTCCGTCAGGGCGGGTAGCTCAGCGGTAGAGCGGCGGCTTTACAAGCCGTTGGCCGCAGGTTCGAACCCTGTCCCGCCCACCGGGTCGGCTCGAGGGTCCAGCAGCACCGTTCGGGGTGGTAGTTAAGTTGGTTATAACGCCGGCCTGTCACGCCGGAGGCCGCGGGTTCGAGTCCCGTCCACCCCGCAAATTCGTGTGTGATTCCGCGAAGTTACGAATCAGACCAATCGTCATGTCGGAACCGCTGACGATTCGAGGCAGCTCGGGGAAGGGCTCCCCGAACGCGCCGCCCCGGACGGCCGACGCGTTTCGCAGGTAGCCGTCCGTCATCGTGACCTGCGCGTGCCCGAGCACGTCGCGGATCTCGAAAGCCTGCTTGCCCTGAACGGCGAGCCACGTGCCGCACGTCGAGCGGAGGTCGTGCCAGCGCACGGGCAGGTTCACAGGCGTCTTCTTGAAGAGCGCCTCCCGCGTGACGCCGGCGGCACGGAGCCACGTCCGGAGCCCTCGCGCCATGGCCCGCTCGCTGGCCATCTTGCACACGAGGCCCTTACCCCCTGCCCGCTCGCTCAAGACTCGCAGAAGGGGCAAGAGCGGCGCGGGGATCCGCACGGTGCGAGCCGCGCCCGTCTTCGTCCCTTCGCGCACCTTCTCGGTCTCGCGATCGTACGTCTCGCAGACGTTGACCGTGGCGTGGTCCACGTCGACGTTCGCCCATCGAAGCGCGCGCTGCTCGCTCGACCGCAACCCGAGGTAGGCAGCGACGGCCGCGTTGATCTTCCAATCACGCGGCACGCGTGCGTGGGAGACGAGCGCGAGGAATTCGCTCGGGTAGAGGAACTGCATCGCCGCTTTCGTCGGGCTGCGCTCGGGCGGTTGAACGTCGCCGAAGGGGTTCGCGTCGAGGCAGCGGAGGCCCGTCGCAGGCTTCGCATGCGCCGCGTCGCCCACCAGCTTGCGCGCCGTGGCCCACACGTTCCGCGCCGTCTTGTCGCTCATGTCGCCGGCCGCGATCTGCTTGTCGAGGTAGGCGACGAGGTCGTCGCCGTGGGCGTGCGTGAGGTCAAGGATCGAGACGCCGGCGAACCGGGGCAAGATGTGGTGCTCCAGGTGGCTCGCGTTGTCCCTCGCCGTCTTCGCGGGACGCGAAGCCAGCCAACGCCCCGCGTATGCGGCGAGGCTCTCACCCGCGCCGTCCTTCGTCGTCGTCTTCGCCTTCGACGCGAACCGGGCCGCATACGCCTTCGCACGTGCCTTGTCGCCCTCGGGGATCGTCGGGTCGAGCGCGACCCACGGCGTGCGCGTCCCGTCGGCGCGGGTGTAGCGCGCGTGCCAGCACTCGCGGCCGAGCTCGCCGGAGAACATCCACGCGACCGTTCCGGTTGCAGCGCGGGCCACGGCTACGCGGCTCCCTTCACGCCGCGCACGGGTACCCAATCGCCCGTCGAGGGGTTGTAGACCGCCGAGCCGTCCGGAGACAGCCACGGCTCGGGCCGCGGCGCTCGCGGTCCGAAACGGGGGACCGGCACGCGGCGCATGTCATTCACGGTCCGCGTCGGGAGTTCCGGCCAAGACCGCGTCGCTGCGTTGCCCCAACCTTGCCGCATATCCTCGCGCAGGTTGCTCACGAAGACCCGGCGGCGTGAGGCGATGGACGCTACGTGCTCGACGGCGCGACGGACATCGGGCCGGCGCATGTAGCGGATCGTGCGTTTCCAGATCCGTTCGACGTACCCCCTCGGCTTGATGGCGCGCGCCGTGCCGGTCTTGGCGTCCCACCACCACGAACACGCGTGCTTCGCTTTCGCGAAATCCGGGTCGCTGTCTTCGTTCGCTTCGTCGAACGTCGTCCACCAGAGCTCTTCAAGCTCCTCGCGGTCGAGCAGACCGTGCACGTGCTGCGCCGCGTAGCCGGCGAGATTCACGGCCACCTCGCTCTCGCGCGGTACGAACACGTCACGATAAATGCTGACGAAGCCGCACGCGGACCACGATCGCGTCGAGATCTCGATCGCCTCGACGATAAACTGGTCGAAGCCGCCGCCCACCGCGAGCATCATGACCGCGTGGCCGGCTTCATGAACCGCCGTCACGTGCACCGCTTGAG
>DASYCF010000976.1:0-1987 GCA_036500365.1 Byssovorax sp. | reverse complement strand
TTCGCCTCGGCCGTGTAGCGGTCGAGCTGGATCGTCCCCTCTTTCTCCGGCATGGCGCGGAGCGTAGTACATCGCCTGGCGCTTCGTGATCGATAGCGGCCGCCCTTTCGGTGCGCGGCGCGTCGGCGCGAGGACGGCACGGCGCCGCGACCCTCGCCGCGAGTTGCGCTATGGGTCGAGCATGCAGCTTTCGAAGCGCCTCGGCTCGCTCGTCATCTCCGACATCCGCGCGATGAGCCGCGCGTGCGACGCCGTGCCCGGCGGCATCAACCTGGGTCAGGGCATCTGCGATCTGCCCACGCCGCCGCCCGTCGCGAAGGGCGCGATCGACGCGATCGAGCAGAACAAGGTCGTCTACACGCTGCCCGAGGGCATCGCCCCCGTGCGCGCCGCCGTCGCCGCGAAGATCGAGCGGCACTACGGCCTCTCGTTCGACCCGGCGACCGAGGTCGTCACGACGAGCGGCGCGACCGGCGGGTTCGCGGCGGCGTGCCTCGCGCTCTTCGACCCGGGCGACGAGGTGATCCTGTTCGAGCCCTACTACGGCTACCACTTGAACACGGTCCTCGCGCTCGGGCTCAAGCCCGTCCTCGTGCCGACGGCGCCGCCCGAGTGGAAGGTCGACTTCGCCGCGCTGCGCGCCGCGGTCACGCCGAAGACGCGGGGCGTCGTCGTGTGCACGCCCGCGAACCCGAGCGGCAAGGTGTGGACGACCGAGGAGCTCGACGAGGTCGCGGCGATCCTCGAGGAGAAGGACCTCGTCGCGATCACCGACGAGATCTACGAGCACATCCTGTTCGACGACGCGCGCCACGTGCCGCTCGCGTCGCGCAAGAACGCGCGGGCGCGCACCGTCACGCTGTCGGGGCTCTCGAAGACGTTCGCGATCACGGGCTGGCGCCTCGGCTACTTGACCGCGCCGCCCGACGCCGCGCGGCGCATCACCGTCGCGCACGACTTGCTCTACGTGTGCGCGCCGACGCCGCTCCAGCACGGCGTCGCCGCGGGGCTCGCGATGCCGGACTCGTTCTACTCCGACCTCACGAAGAGCTACGCCAAGAAGCGCGACATCCTGTGCAGCGCCCTCGCCGACGCGGGGCTGACGCCGTACGTGCCGCGCGGCGCGTACTACGTGCTCGCCGACGTGCGCCGCCTCGGCTGCGCGACGTCGAAGGCAGCAGCGATGCAGCTCCTCGAGCGCGCGCGCGTCGCCAGCGTGCCGGGGACGTCGTTTTACACGGGCCCCGTCGGCGAGACGCTGACGCGGTTCTGCTTTGCCAAGGAGGATGACGTCCTCGAAGAGGCGGCGAGGCGGCTCCGGGCGCTGTAGGGGCGAGAGCGCGGGCGCGCGCGGGGGCGAGGGCGAAGGGCGCGCGCGAAGAGCGACGGCGAAGAGCGAGGGCGGGGCGCGGGGGAAGCGCGAGGGCGGGGGCGAAGAGCGAGGGCCCGGCGAACGGCGAGCGTCTTTGACGGTGGGCGCTCGGGCGATCTCGATTGTGCCGCCGTGCTCGGGCGTGTCCAGGCCGAGCCGCGCGCTGCGCGCGCGGTGCCTCGCTTCGCTCGGCAGCCTGGACACGCCCTGTGCGCGGCGGCGGGCGAGGCTTCGCCTCTCGCGACGAGGGGCGGAGGAGGTCTCGATGCTTCGTATCTACCCTGTGATGATTGAGATGCTGGCGGCGCTGCGGCCGGTGGTTCGGCAGGTCGAGCGGCGGGATGCGGATCTCGCGCGGCAGCTTCGGCGGGCGGCGGCGAGCGTCGCGCTCAATACGGCTGAGGGGATGGGGAGTCAGGGAGGGCTTCGACGGGTTCGCTACCACTCGGCGCTTGGCTCGGCGCGCGAGACGATGGCTTGCCTCGAGGTCGCGCGCGCGCTGCACGGCGTGGCGTTGGACGCGGCGCTTGCCAGGCAACTCGACGCCATCATTGGCACCCTCGTGCGGCTCGTCGTCTAGCTGAGAGGCCCGGCGAGCGCCTCGCCGGGCCTCAT
>DASYCF010000975.1:0-2175 GCA_036500365.1 Byssovorax sp. | reverse complement strand
GGCGCCGCGCGAAAGGACGCCGTCGCCTCCGAGCAGACGCACACGCAGGCGCTCCGCGACTCCGCGGCCGAGCACGCGAAGACCGTCGAGGCGACCGAGGCCGACGGCCGGCGCAGGCTCGAGGGCGCCGTCGCCGAAGAGCGCGAGAAGGGCGAGTCGGCCGTCCGCGACGCGAACGCGCGGGCCGCCGCCTCGCTCGAGGCCGCCGAGCGCGGGCACGCGAGCGAGAAGGCCGATCTCGAGGCGCGCTACGAGAGCGCCGTCGCGGCGGCGAAGCGAGAGCGCGACGACGCCGAGGCGAGCGCGCGCGCCGCGCACGAGCAGGCCGCCGAGCAGGCGAGGGCCGAGCACGAGCGCGCCCTCGTCGACGCGAACGCCGCGCACGAGAAGGCGCTCGCCGACGCGAACGCCGCGCACGACAGGACCCTCGCCGAGGCGAAGGCCGAGCACGCGCGTGCGTCGTCCGACGCGGCCGAGGCCCACGCCGCAGCCCTCGCGGCCGAGCGCGGCGAGCGCGCCGCGGAGATGGAGGCCGAGAAGCGCCGCCACGAGACCGACGCCGACGCGCGCCGCCGCGAGCACGAGGACGCGCAGCGCGCCCTCACGCAGCGCCTCGAGGGCGAGGCCGACGCCGCGAGGCGCGCCGCCGAAGAGCGCCTCGCCCAGCGGACGCGCGAGCTCGAGGAGGCGCGCGACGCCGCCATCGCGACGCTCGTCGGCGAGCACGGCGACGAGCTCCAGCGCCTGCGCGACGGCAACGCCGCGCTGCTCGCCGAGCGGGAGAACACGTGGGCCGGCGCGAAGAAGGAGCTCGACTCCGAGATCCGCAGCCTGACGATCGATCTCGAGGGCACGCGCGAGAAGCACGAGAACGCCGAGGAGCGCGCCGCAGCGCTCGACGCGCAGCTCATCACGCGGACGACCGACCTCGCCCAGACGAGGGAGCACCTCGAGTCGACCGAGCGCCAGCGCGACAAGACCGCCGCCGAGCTCGCCGAGCGAACGGCCGAGGCCGCGACCCTCGGCGCCGATCTCGCGCAGCGCACGCACCAGCGCGACGAGCTCGAGCGCGACCTCGGCGCGACGCGCGGCGAGCTCGACGCGCGCACGGCGAAGCTCGCCGAGACGGACGAGGCGCTCGCGAGCCGCTCGCAGGAGCTCGCCGACACGCGGCGCGCGCTCGAGGAGTCGCGCGGCGACCTCGCCGACGTGCGCGAGCGCGCCGAGCAGCTCGACCGCGAGCTCGCCCGCACGCGCGTCATGCTCGAGAAGGCGCGGGCGAAGTGGGGCGAGGATCGCGTCTCGCTCGAGCGCGCCCGCCACGCGCTCGCGAGCGCGCTCACGCAGATCGAGGAGGCGGAGGGCCGCCCGATCGAGTGACGTCCACGCCGCCGCGCCCCGCCTGAATCGAACGCTCCTCCCGCGATGCCCAACCCACGCCCCGCCGCGCGCAAGGCCGAGCCGGCTGCGCCGAAGCCCGCCGCGAAGCCGCGCGCGAAGCGGAGCGACGAGCCGCCGAGCGCGCCCGGCGCAGCTGCTTCGCCGCCGATCCCGACGGAGCACGTCGAGCCTGCGACGCCGGACATGGCGCCGATCGTCGGCGCGAACCTGCGGCGTCTGCGGAAGGAGCGCGCGCTCTCGCTCGAGGCGCTGTCGCGCGCTTCTGGCGTCAGCCGCGCCATGCTCGGCCAGGTCGAGCTCGGGCAGAGCGCGCCGACGATCAACGTGCTCTGGAAGATCTCGCGCGCGCTCGGCGTCCCGTTCTCGACGCTCATCAGCACGCAGGCGCCCAACGCGACCGCCGTCATGCAGGCGTCACGCGCGCGCGTCCTCACGTCGCACGACGGCGCGTTCCGCTCGCGCGCGCTGTTCCCCGCGGGCGAGCCGCGCAACGTCGAGTTCTACGAGCTCACGCTCGCCGGCAAATCGACCGAGGAGGCGAACGCCCACCCGCCGGGCACGCTCGAGAACCTCGTCGTGACGAAGGGCGCGATCGATCTCGTCGTCGCCGACGAGAAGCACCGCCTCGAGACGGGCGACGCGATCCTCTTCGAGGCCGACGTGCCGCACGCGTACGTGAACACGGGGGCGACGGACGCCGTGATGTACCTCGTGATGACGTACACGACCCGCGCCCGCTAGCCCGGAGCCCACGAGCCCCGCCCGATCTGTCCG
>DASYCF010000974.1:0-4434 GCA_036500365.1 Byssovorax sp. | reverse complement strand
CCTGGAACGTGTGCTGCACGAGCCGAAACGGCTATCCACCCGCAGCGCGCTTCTCGAACCTCGGCTTTCGCTGCGTGATCGACGGCGGCGGCGCGTAGCCACCCGAAAAACCCGAGGGCGAACGCGCGTGTTGACAAGGTGCGTCGCTGCGCCTAAATCATCCCTCGGACAATAACCCTTACGCATGCGTTAGGGTTAGAGTTGGTGGAAAGATCGAAATGCGTCCCCGTCCCCGTCACCTGCCCGTCGCGTCCCGCCTGCCCGGCATTTCGCCGCGCGACGGCGACGCCGCGCGTGACGCGGGGGTCGTGCCCCTGCTGCAAGTGGGCGACATCGCGAAGGCGAGCGGCAAGACGGTCCGCGCCATCCACTTGTACGAGGAGATCGGCCTCCTGCGTCCGCACGCGCGCTCGAAGGGCCGGTATCGCCTGTACGACGAGACGGCGCTCGAGCGCGTGCGCTGGATCGGCAAGCTGCACGACCTCGGCCTCTCGCTCACGCAGATCCAAGAGGTGGTGAGCGCGTGGGAGGGCGCGCCGTCGGCGCCCGGGGCGATGGCGAGCATGCGCGCGCTCTACCGGCAGAAGCTCGCCGAGACGCGCGCCCAGATCCAACACCTCGAGACGCTCGAGCGCGAGCTCACCGCGAGCCTCGCCTACCTCGAGACGTGCGACACGTGCGACCCGGCCGAGCTCGTGCGGGCGTGCAGCGCGTGCGGTCATCACGACAAGGGCGAGCCCGAGCCCGAGCTCGTCGCGGGCATCCACGCGCACTAGGCGGCCCACGGAGACGACATGGCACCGAAGCTCCCGATTTACATGGATTACCACGCGACGACGCCCGTCGATCCGCGCGTGCTCGAGGCCATGCTCCCGTACTTCACCGAGAAGTTCGGCAACGCGGCGAGCCGCAGCCACTCGTTCGGGTGGACGGCCGAAGAGGCGGTGTCGATCGCGCGCGAGCGCATCGCCAAGCTCGTCGGCGCGTCGAACCCGAAGGAGATCGTCTTCACCTCGGGCGCCACCGAGAGCGACAACATCGCGATCAAGGGCGTCGCCGAGTTCTACAAGGACAAGGGCGACCACATCATCACGACGGTGATCGAGCACAAGGCCGTGCTCGACACGTGCAAGCGCCTCGAGAAGCAGGGCTGCACCGTCACGTACCTCGGCGTCGACAAGGAGGGCCGCGTCGACCCGGCCGACGTCGAGAGGGCCATCACCGACAAGACCATCCTCGTCAGCGTGATGCTCGCGAACAACGAGGTCGGCACCGTGCAGCCGCTCGAGGAGATCGGCAAGATCACCCGCGCGCGCGGCGTGCTCCTCCACTCCGACGCGGTGCAGGGCGTCGGCAAGGTGCCGTTCCACGTCGAGAAGATGAACGTCGACCTCGCGTCGATCACCGCGCACAAGATGTACGGGCCGAAGGGCGTCGGCGCGCTCTACGTGCGGCGCAGCAAGCCGCGCGTGCGCATCACCGCGCAGATGGACGGCGGCGGCCACGAGTTCGGCATGCGCTCGGGCACGCTCAACGTCCCTGCGATCGTCGGCTTCGGCAAGGCGGCCGAGATCATGACGCTCGAGGGCGAGGCCGAGGGCAAGCGCATCCTCGCGCTCCGCGAGCGGCTCCGCGCGAAGCTGAACGCGCGCCTCGACTCCGTGCAGCTCAACGGCTCGCTCGAGCACCGCCTGCCCGGCAACCTCAACGTCTCGTTCGCCTTCGTCGAGGGCGAGGCGCTGATGATGGCGATCAAGGACGTGAGCGTCTCGAGCGGCTCGGCGTGCACGAGCGCCAGCCTCGAGCCGAGCTACGTCCTCCACGCGATGGGCATCGGCGACGACCTCGCCCACTCGTCGATCCGCTTCGGCCTCGGCCGCTTCAACACCGAGGACGAGGTCGATTACGTCGCGGAGCTCGTGATCCGCAAGGTCGAGAAGCTCCGCGAGATGAGCCCGCTCTACGAGATGCACAAAGAAGGCATCGATCTGGCCAGCGTGCAGTGGGCAGCTCATTGATTTCGATGGGGCCGCAAGCGTCCCGCGATTTTCGATGGGGCCGCAAGCGTCCCGCGATTTTCGATGGGGCCGCAAGCGTCCAGCGATTTTCGATGGGGCCGCAAGCGTCCCGCGATTTTCGATGGGGCCGCAAGCGTCCCCAAACCCCCGGGCGCTGGCGCGCCCTTGATGGTGGCTGAACGGTTCGAGGTCGGCTGGAAGGTTCAGCCAGGTTGCAAGTAAGGACGAAGCCATGGCGTACAGCGAGAAGGTCATCGAGCACTACGAGAACCCGAAGAACGTGGGGACGCTCGACAAGGACGACGAGCACGTGGGGACGGGGCTCGTCGGGGCGCCGGCTTGTGGGGACGTGATGCGCCTCCAGATCAAGGTGGGCGACGACGGCCGCATCGAGGACGCGAAGTTCAAGACGTTCGGCTGCGGCTCGGCGATCGCGTCGTCGTCGCTCGCGACCGAGTGGCTGAAGGGCAAGACGGTCGACGAGGCCGAGACGATCAAGAACAGCATGATCGCCGAGGAGCTCCTGCTCCCGCCCGTGAAGATCCACTGCTCCGTCCTCGCCGAGGACGCGATCAAGAGCGCCATCGCCGACTTCCGCGCGAAGCAAGCGGCGAAGCGCGCGGTGACCGGCGCAGAGGCGAAGCCCGCCGCCGAGAGCGCCGCGCACGCGGAGTGATCATGGAGACGACGAGCGCCCAAGCCCCCGGCTTCCAGAAGGTCGAAGCGCTCGACACGGGCGTTTCGAAGAAGACGATCGCCGTGTCGCCCGCCGCGGCCGACGCGATCCGCGCGCAGCTCGCGAAGCGTGGCACGCCCGACGCCGCGATCCGCATCGGCATCCGCGGAGGCGGCTGCTCGGGGTTCTCGTACGTGATCGAGTTCGACGACGCGCCGCCGCGCGTGGGCGACCTCGTCCTCGAGTTCGCCGAGGAGGGCAAGGCGACGGCGCGCGTCTTCTGCGACAAGAAGAGCATCCTCTACTTGGGCGGCTCGGTGCTCGACTGGGAGAAGACGCTCATGTTCCAAGGGTTCAAGTTCAAGAACCCGCACGAGGCGACGCGCTGCGGCTGCGGGCACTCGTTCACCGTCACCTGAGCGGCGGGCACGTCATGGATCCGCGCGCGGCCGCCGACGCGTTCGACACGCTCGGGGTCGAGGCGCGCTTCGATCTCGACGACAAGGCGCTCGAGGCGCGCGTGCGAGAGCTGTCGCGCGCGCTGCATCCGGACCGCTACGTCGACGCGCCGCCCGCCGAGCGGCGGATGGCGCTCGGCCGCGCGATCGACGTGAACGCGGCGTTCCGCGCCCTCCGCGACCCCGTGCTCCGCGCCGAGGCGCTGCTCCGTCGCGCCGGCGTCGAGGTGAACGAGCGCACCGAGCCGCCCGCCTCGCCCGCGCTGCTCATGCAGGCGATGGAAGCGCGGGAGGAGCTCGCCGACGCCGCGCAGGCGAGGTCGATCGAGAAGGTCGCCGCGATCGCCGCCCGGGCGAAGGCGCGCAAGGCCGCCGTCTCCGCCGACCTCGCGAGCGGCTTCGCCGCCGCCGGCGCCGACGTGGGAGAGCTCACGGCCCTCTTGCCGAAGCTCGGCGAGCTGCGCTACGTGCGGCGTCTCCTCGACGAGGTCGGCGCGATCGAGGAGCGTCTTTCGCCATGAGCTTGCTGGAGATCTTCGACCCCAAGGCGGCGCCGCGGCCGATCGGCATCGATCTCGGCACCACGAACTCCCTCGTGGCGCGCGTGCGCGACGGCAAGCCGTTCGTGATCGCCGACTGCAACGGCGACAAGCTGCTCCCGTCGGCCGTCGCGTACGACGCGCGCGGCGGCGCCGTCGTCGGTCGCGAGGCGCTGCGGCGCGCGACGGAGCATCCGCACGCCACCATCGTCAGCGTGAAGCGCTTCATGGGCCGCGGCGCCGACGACGCCGAGACGAAGCGCCTCGGCGCGTACGCGTTCGCGGCGCCGTCGAACGCGGACGAGGCGAAGAGCGTGCGCTTCGACGTGGGCTCGGGCCGCGCGCTCACGCCGGTCGAGGTGTCGGCCGACATCCTGCGCGCGCTCCGCCAGACGGCGGAGGACGAGCTCCGCACGCTCGGTCCTGCCGTGATCACGGTGCCCGCCTATTTCGACGACGCGCAGCGCCAGGCGACGAAGGACGCGGGCCGCCTCGCCGGGCTCGACGTGATCCGCCTGCTCAACGAGCCGACGGCGGCCGCGCTCGCCTACGGGCTCGACAAGCTCGACTCCGACCAGACGGTTTTCGTGTTCGACTTGGGCGGCGGCACGTTCGACGTGACAATCATGAAGATCGAGAGCCATCACATCCGCATGATCGCCAGCAACGGCGACCACCGCCTGGGCGGCAAGGATTGGGACGATGTCATCGTGAACTGGGTGGCCGAGGAATTCGACAAACAG
>DASYCF010000973.1:0-4485 GCA_036500365.1 Byssovorax sp. | reverse complement strand
TACTCGCTCCGTCACTTCGCCATCACGTCTTGGCTGCGCCGGGGCATCCCCGCCACCACCGTCATGATCATCGCCGGGCACAGCAACCTGAGCACCACCCAGCGCTACGCCCACGTTCTCGGGCTGGACATCGCGGAGGCTGCCCGCGTCATCCGCGCCGCATCCATCACGCATCCTGCAGCCGAGTGAGGGTGCGGAGCCCCGCAGGGCGTATCTTGTAAAGTAGCGAAATCTTAGTTGATTTTCGGGAGCCACCTTCGAGACTTGAACTCGAGACCTACGGTTTACGAAACCGTTGCTCTACCACTGAGCTAAGGTGGCGTTCTCACACCGGGGGCGTGAGGGTGCGCGAAGATACGCGGCCCGGCGCCAAGGTCAAGCGCGATCCGCAGCCCTGGGAACCGCGGATCCGCTAGGCTCCCCGCCGATGACGCGGCTCGTCGGCGCGGGGGTCTCCGTCGTCGCGGGGCTCGTCGCGCTCGCGGCGTGCGGGCCGTCGCACGTGTACGGGCCCGCCGACCCCGCGCCGCCGAACCCGGCTTGCGCGCGCGCCGTGCCGGAGCGGATGCGCGTCGCGAGCTTGCTCGCGGCGGGCAAGCTCGATCACGCGCTCCGCATCATCCAGCGGGTCGAGGGCGAGTGCCCCGAGCAGGCCGAGCTCACGTGGGCCGATCACGTCGCGGCGCTCGCGGCGATCGGGCGCACGCCCGAGGCGCGGCAGCTCGCCGATCGCATCGAGGTCTCGGATCGCGCGACGGACGTCGATCGCGCCGCCGCCGCCGCCGCCCGCGGCGTCATCGCCGAGTACGAGCGCCGCCCCGCCGGCGTCGAGGCCGCGCGCGAGCAGGCGCGCGCGACCCTCCACGAGGCGCTCGAGGCCGCCGCGCGCGGCGACGCCGCGACTGCCAGGCAGAAGGCGCTCGCCGCGTGGGCGACGTACCACCCGAACCCGCGCGCGCTCGTCGAGGCCGGGCTCGCGGCGCACAAGCTCGGCGACTTCGCCGAGGCGCAGCGCCTCTGGGATCGCGCCGTCTTCGACGATCAGAACGCGCCGATCCGCCCGCAGGTCGGCGCGCGCCCGCCTTTCGACGCGCGCGGCAACGTGGTCGCGATCTCGAACGACGGAAAGCGCATCGCCGCGGCCGGCGGCTCGAGCGTGCACGTGTACGACGAGGGGCTCGGCGCGCTGTTCCTCGTGTCGGTCGGCGAGGATCTCGTGACGAGCGTCGCGATCACGCCGGACGCGCGCGAGCTCGTCGTCGGGCTGCTCTCCGGGCGCGTGCGCGCGTTCGATCTGCTGACGGCCGAGCCGTCGCGCGATCTCCTTCCCGCGGGCGGCGCCGCGGCGTCGTCGCTCGCGATCTCGCCCGACGGGCGGCGCGCCGCGATCGGGGCGCAGGACGGGGCGATCGTGCTCGTCGATCTCACGTCGGGCGGGGCCGGGCCGGTCGCGCGCGTGCGGGCGCCGCCGCTCGCGTCGCGCAAATCGAAGGAGCTCAAGCTCACCCTCGGTCCGACGGGCGCGCCGCAGCACCTCGCGTGGAGCGCCGACTCGGCGTGGCTCGCGTGGGCCGACGACCTCGGCGCCATCGGCCTCGTCGACGCGACGAAGGGCGCGCCCGCGTCGCTCACGCCGCCGGGCGGCGTGGTGCTCGCGCTCGGCTTCGGCGGGCCGCGCGTGCTCGACGCGATGACCGCTGACAAGCACGTGCGCTACGACCTCGGCCGCCGCGCGGCGCCGACCGACATCGAGCGCGGCGTGCACGTGCGATCGGCCGCGACGAGCGGCGCCGCCGTCGGCCTCGTGCAGAGCGGGCGCGTGCGCCTCTTTGCTTCGTTCGACGCGCCCGTCGGCCGCGGCGTCGTCGAGGCCGAGTCGGTCGACGACAGCGTGAAGATGGCGATCACGCCGGACGCGAAATCGGCGGCGATGTTCGGTCGAAAGACGCTCCGCGTGCTGCGGCCCGACGGCACGCTCGCCGAGCTCGCGCGGCCCGCGTCGCTCGAGTCGGTGTCGACGTCCGCCGACGGCGCCGTGCTCGCCGTGGGCGCGTCCGACGGCGGCGTGCACGTCGTCCCGTTGCCGACCGGCGAGATCTCGATCCTCCGCGCGAAGGGCCCCGGCGCGCGCGTCGCGCTCTCGCCCGACGGCGCGGTCGTCGCGGCGGGCGCGGCCTCGGGCGGCGTCGCGCTGTTCGATCGCAAGGGCGCCTCGCTCGGCGCGGTCGCGCTCGACGGGCCCGTGCTGTCGCTCGCGTTCTCGCGTGACGGCGCGCGGCTCGCCATCGGCGCGCACGACGCGCGCGTGCACCTCGTCGACGGTCACACGGGCGCCCCGCAGCGCGACCTCGAGCTCGACGCCGGCGACGTCGTCTCGCTCGCGTTCTCGCCCGGCGCCGGCAAGCTGCTCACGGCGAGCGCGTCGGGCCTCACGCTGTGGGAGCTCACGGCGGGGCGCGGCGAGCACTACCCGGGCTTCGGCTTGTCGGCGCGCGCCGTCGCTTGGGTGCCCGACTCGGCCGTCGATCTGCGGCAAGCGGCAGGCGGCGAGCGCGCGGCGTTCGCGGTCGCGCGCGGCGACGCGAGCATCGCGTTCGGCGCGCCCGGCAAGCCCGCGCCGACTGCCGTCACGCACCTGCTCGGCTCGGCCGTCGACGTCGCGTACGCGGCGGGCGCGCTCGCCGTCGCCGAGCAAGACGGCAGCGTCACGCTCCGCACGCCCGAGGGGCGAATCGTCACGCGTCTGCGCGTCCCCGGCGCCGCAGCCCGCGCCCTCGCCCCGCTCCCCGCCGGCGTCGCCGCCGCGATGAGCGACGGAGCGCTCCGCGTCTTCCTCGCGCAGAAGCAGCGCGAGGTCGTCGCCCTCTGGCCCGTCGCGAAGGGCGCAGTGGCCGAGACGCCGGACGGGCACGTCGAGCTCCTCGGTGAGGCGCGTCACACCGTCTTTTGCCGCCTCGGCCCCGTCGCCTATCCGTGGGAGGTATGCGCCGAGCCGTTCAAGGTGGAGGGATTGGTCGCCGTCGCCATCTCCGGACGCGATCCTGGCGAAGCGGACCTGTGACGCGGAACGCGCGGCGAGCTACGCTGCGCGTGTGCCTCTGCGCTCGGCGATCGCGGTTGCCCTCCTCGCCCTCGTTGGAGCCGCCTGCAGCGCGCCACCGCCTCCGGCCCTCCCGCCCGCGCCGACGACGCTCACGCCCGCGCAGATCGCGCGCCAGTCGACGCCGGCCATCGTCACGGTCCAGAGCCCGCACTCGCTCGGCACGGGCTTCCTCGTGCGGCCCGACGGCTGGGTCGCGACGAACCTGCACGTCATCGCCGGCGCGCGCTCGCTCGTCGTCGTCTTGCCCGATCACACGCAGCACCCCGTGCTCGACGTGCTCGCCGTCGACGTGAAGCGCGACCTCGCCGTCATCCGCTTCGACGCGAAGGCGATGCCCGTGCTGCGCCTCGGCGACAGCGGATCCGTGCACCCGGGCGACGGCGTCGTCGCGATCGGTCACCCGCTCGGCCTCGAGGACACGGTGTCGAACGGCCTCATCAGCGCGATCCGCGAGGTCGACCCGACGCTCACCGTGCTGCAGATCTCCGCGCCGATCGCGCCCGGCTCGTCCGGCGGCCCGCTCTTCAACGACAAGGGCGAGGTCATCGGCATCGCCGAGATGATCCTGCTCGAGGGCCAGAACCTGAACTTCGGCGTGCCCGTCGACTACCTGAAGCAGCTCGTCGCGCACCCGCACCCGGTCTCGTTCGAGGCGTTCGTCGCCGCGACCGTGAAGCCGATGCCGAACGTCGCGCGCAACGTGCCGCACCACGACGTCGCCGTCCTCGCCGGCTGCGCGCCCGAGGAGCTCGACGGCCTGATGCGCGAGCTCGGCGCCGCGATCGAGGTCGGCGCGCCGCTCTACAACCGCGGCGAGTTCGCGGCGTGCTTCCACGTCTACGCGGGCGCCTCGCTCGACGTCGAGCACAAGCTCCGGCCCGTGTGCGCCGGCCCGCGCCGCGCCCTCGCCGACGGGCGCAAGCGCGCCGACAAGCTCGCCGACCCCGCGGCGCAGGCGTGGGCGATGCGCGACGCGTTCGACGGCCTGGCCGACGTGATCGAGCGCAAATACGGCAAGCGCTGATCGCCCCGCGCGGCGCTGCCGCCGCGGTCTCTCGCGCGTGATTGAGGCTCTGGGGAGACTCCCTACGTGCCATTCGTGGCCGCACCGCGCCTGAAACTCGGTTGCTGGTGCGCGCCCCACCGACAACGATGACGTCGAATATCCAAGGCGGAAGCTCAGGGCCGGGGACGCGAAATCGTGCGCGGAGAAGACCACGTGGAACAGGGGCTTTTGCCCTCCGATCGGGATCGTCCGACGCACGTCGTCGGCATCGGTGCGTCCGCCGGAGGGCTCGACGCGATCGAGCGGTTCTTCGACAACCTGCCGACGGACACCGGGATGGCGTTCGTGATCGTGCAGCACCTCTCGCCCGACTTCA
>DASYCF010000972.1:0-2611 GCA_036500365.1 Byssovorax sp. | reverse complement strand
GTCTTCGCGCTCCGGGCGACGAAGCACGCGAGCGGCGCCGCCGTGCACGAGGACGCCGTCGGAGCGTCGCAGTCGTTCGGGCGCGGCGTGACCTCACCCGTGCAGCTCCCGAGCTGGTGCTGATCGTCGCACGTCGTCTGTCCGCCCATGCAGCCGGGCCCTTGGACCGGATCGGGGTCGCCGACGCACGGCGCGGTGTGATGTGGCATACACACGTCGCTCTCGCACGCCGGTGGCCCGCCGCACGCCGCGCACGAGCTGCACGTGCTGCACGACGTCGCGCACAGCGTCGAGCTGCAGCCCGCGTCGCCGCCGCCGTCGCCGTGCGAGCCGCCGTCGCCGCGCGTGCCCGTCGAGGTGTGCGCGCCGTCACCGCCGCCCGTGCCGCTGCCGCTGGCGGCGGCGTCGTTCACCGTGGAGCCGCAGCCCGCTGCGAGGAGCGCGGCGAGGAGGAGCGAGAGCGAGTCATGCGTTCCGTTCATCTGTCTCTCCGTGGGCCCATGAACTGCGGCGGTCGGTGCAGAGCACCTCACGTGCCACGCGGCGCACGAAGCACGCGGGAGCGTGGCGCGCCGCGGTCGCCCTGACGCAGCTGTCATGCGCGCCGCGCCGGGCGCCTTGTCGGCGCGGCCGCGCCGTCGCATCGTCCGCGCCCCCATGAGCTCCCCCGAGTCCCCTCCGCGCGTCGACGACGGCCCCAAGAACTTCGTCGAGGACCTCGTCCGCGCCGACGTCGCCGCCGGCAGGCAGGTCGTCACGCGCTTCCCTCCCGAGCCGAACGGCTACCTGCACGTCGGGCACGCGAAGTCGATCTGCCTCAACTTCGGCCTCGCGCGCGACTTCGGCGGCCGGTGCCACCTGCGCTTCGACGACACGAACCCCGAGAAGGAGCAGCAGGAGTTCGTCGACTCGATCCAGGCGAGCGTGAAATGGCTCGGCTTCGACTGGGGCGAGAACCTCTTCTTCGCGAGCGACTACTTCGACAAGCTCTACGACTTCGCGGTCGGCATGATCGAGCGCGGCGAGGCCTACGTCGACAGCCGCTCGCTCGACGAGATCCGCGAGGCGCGCGGCGACTTCCACCGCGTCGGCGTCGACAGCCCCCATCGATCGCGCACGCCCGCCGAGAACCTCGATCTGTTCCGGCGCATGCGCGCGGGCGAGTTCCCAGACGGCGCGCACGTGCTCCGCGCGAAGGGCGACATGGCCGACGCGGACGTCAAGATGCGCGACCCCGTGCTCTATCGCATCCGCCACGCGCACCACCACCGCACGGGCGACGCGTGGTGCATCTATCCGATGTACGACTGGGCACATGGGCAGAGCGACTTCATCGAGGGGATCACGCACTCGATCTGCACCCTGGAGTTCGTCAACCACAGGCCGCTCTACAACTTCCTCCTCGACAAGGTCGGCGCGAAGCCCGGGGCGCGCCCGCAGCAGATCGAGTTCGCGAAGCTCCAGCTCACGTACACCATGCTCTCGAAGCGCAAGCTCCAGGAGCTCGTCGAGAAGAAGCTCGTCGACGGCTGGGACGACCCGCGCATGCCGACGCTCGCGGGCATGCGGCGGCGCGGCGTCACGCCCGAGGCCCTGCGCGCGTTCTGCGATCGCGTCGGCGTGTCCACGCGCGACAGCGTGGTCGACGTCACGCTCTTCGAGCACGCGCTCCGCGAGGACCTCAACGCGCGCTCGCCCCGCGCGATGGCGGTGCTCCGCCCCCTCGAGGTCGTCATCGAGAACCTCCCCGAAGGCGAGGTGATCGAGCTCGACGCGCCCTGGCACGCCGAGCCGGGCGAGCGCGCCGAGCAGCCCGGCGGCCCGACGCGCAAGGTGCCCCTGACGAGGCGCGTCTACATCGATCGTGACGACTTCGCCGAGGTGCCGCCGAAGAAATGGCAGCGCCTCTCCCCCGGCGCCGAGGTGCGCCTCCGCTATGCGTGCTTGATCACGTGCACGGCAGTCGAGAAGGACCAGGCCGGGAACGTCGTGCGGCTCCGCGCCACGTGGGATCCGCGGTCGAAGGGCGGCGCCCCCGCCGACGGCCGAAAGGTCAAGGGCACGCTCCACTGGGTCAGCGCCGACAAGGGCGCTCGCGCCACGGTGCGCCTCTATGATCGCCTGTTCAAGGTCGAGAACCCGATGAAGGACGAGGACTGGATCGCGAACCTGAACCCGCAGTCGCTCGAGGCCGTCGACGACGCGATCGTCGAGCCGGCGCTCGCGTCCGCCGCGCCGCTCGATCGATACCAGTTCGAGCGCGTGGGCTACTTCTGCGCGGACGAGGCGAGCAAGCCGGGCGCGCTCGTCTTCAACCGCACGATCGGCCTCCGCGACGCGTGGGCCGCGGCGACGAAGGCGTAGCCGCTCAAAAGTCCGTGCACGTCTGCGGGAAGCACGCGTCGTTCACGCACTGCACCATGGGCCCGAACGCTGCGGCCTGGGCGTCGGTGCAGCAGGCCTCTTGGCAGTTGGCGCCGTGCCGCGCGTTGCAGCTGTTCCAACATTGGAAGCACGTCACGCAACCGTCCGTGTCGGCACACTTGGTCACCTCGTCGCAGCACGACTCCGCCGCGCACTCGTTGCACGCCGGCGCGGCGTCGATCTCGAC
>DASYCF010000971.1:0-1793 GCA_036500365.1 Byssovorax sp. | reverse complement strand
GGCCGTGTCCCACGCGGCGGTCGCCGCGTCCGCGAAGTTGTAGCGCGGGGAAGGGCTCAGGCCGGCGTCGCTCGTGTCGGTGTAGTTCGACCCGCCGAAGAGCCCGCCGTTGTTGACGCTGAACTCCTCCGCGCCCTCGTTCGCCCAGCTCGCGTGGGTGCCACCGGCGTACGCGCTGATGTCCTGCGTCGTGCCGAGCACGAGGGTGTAGGCTCGCGTCGAGCGGCACCGGCGCGTCGCACTGACCGTGGTAGCAGTACGAGGTGCAGGTCTTCCCGCAGTAGCCGCAGTCGGTCGCGCTCGCCCCGATGTCGACGCACGTGGTGCCGCACGCGACGTACCCGGGGACGCAGTGGCACTCCTTGTGGCCGCCGTCTGCGTCGAGCACCCAGCACGCCGCGTTCGTCGAGCAGCTCGCGTCGGTCGTGCAGGTTCCGCCGACGCCGAGGGCGAGGTGCGCGAGCCCGATGTCCTCGGGCGGAGGAGCGCTCTTCGAGCTGCACGACAGGATGAGCGCCGGCGCCACGAGCGCCGACGCGATGAGACTGCGGCGATCGGCAGGACACGCCGCCACGCGAGCCTCGGCCTTTCGCTCGTGCGGCGCTTCGAGTCCAGGTCGTCTTGCATCGAACGGCCCCCTCATTCGATCGGGTGCCAGCGAGCATCGCTGATATCAACTGCCTGGAAGATTACCAAGCCCTTTCGTACGCTGCAACGGAGCCGTCTCGTGCGTGAGGGCGCGGGCGAACGTGCGGGGCCGCCCGACGGCGCGGCTCTCTGGTTTCGGCTACGCTCGCGCCGATGCGCGGAGCTCGCGTCGCCCTCTTGCTTTCGATCCTCGGCGCGTCGTCGTGCGCGCTCATCGGCTTCGATCTCGACGGGTACGTCGCGGCTGACGCCGGCGCGAGCGGCGGCGCTTCGGCGTCGAGCGGCGCGGGTGACGGCGGCGCGCCTCACGCGTCGAGCGCCACGGCGAGCTCGGGGACGCACAGGCCGGCCGCGTCGAGCGCGTCGGGGCCCACGACGTCGTCGGGCGCCGGAGGCGGCAGCGACGGCGGCGGCGCGCCGTGTCCTCTGGGCGGCTTCTGCTTCTCGGCGCCGGTCGTGACGACCCTCGTCGCCGCGCCCTCGTCGCTCGTCGCGGCCGACCTCGGCGGCGACGGCCGCGCGCAAATCCTCGTCGGCTTCTCGACGCTGGCGGCGGTCGGCGTCGTGACGGCGCCGGCGACCCACGGCATCGTCATTCAAACGACGGTGACCGCACCGGTCGCGGGGCTCGCCGTCGACGTGTTCGGCGCGGGCGAGTCGCAGTTCGTCTACGCGGCGGACTCCGCCGGCTACGAGGAGCTCGCGGACGAGACCGCGCCGAACGGGCCGCCGTCGCTCACCCTGCTCGTGTCGGCCGGGGAGGGCTCGGCCGGCACGCACCTCGTCGCGGCGCTCGACGGCGTGCTCGGCGTGCCGCGCGTCGCGGTCGCGTACGCCTCCGTGCTGCAGGTCGTCGGTGGACAGCCCGCGCGCGCGACGCTCGGGACCACGAAGCCGAGCGCGATCGCGAGCGGCGACCTCGACCTCGACGGACTCGACGACGTCGCGGTCGGCGAGCCCGAGAACAAGCGCGTCGCGGTCCTCACGCAGGCGTCGGGACAGGCGTCGTTCCGGACCGCGTACGCGAGGACGCCTGGCTGTACGCCGCTCGCGCTCGCGCTCGGCGACCTCGACTCCGACGGCCTGCCCGACATCGTCGTCGGGTGCGAGGAGGGCTCGGTCGTGGTCGCGTCGAAGGCGACGGG
>DASYCF010000970.1:0-13617 GCA_036500365.1 Byssovorax sp. | reverse complement strand
GGAGGCGCGTCGCGCCAGTACCCCGACATGTCCGCGCCGCGCGTCGACAAGGTCATGGTCGAGGAGCGCGCGGCCGCGCTCGGCAAGCGGAGCATCAAGAAGGCCGCGAAGGTCGCCGGCCTGAAGCTCGCCGTGTCGATGATGGACCTCACCACGCTCGAGGGGAAAGACTCGACCGGCAAGGTCCGCCAGATGTGCCAGAAGGCGCGCTCGCCGCACGAGGATCCGAGCGTCCCGTCGTGCGCGGCCGTGTGCGTCTACCCGAACTTCGTCTCGATCGCGAAGAAGGCGCTCGAGGGCTCGACCGTGCACGTCGCGAGCGTCGCGACCGCGTTCCCGAGCGGCCAGTCGCCCCTCGACGTGAAGCTCGAGGACGTGCGCCGCGCCGTCGGCTTCGGCGCCGACGAGATCGACATGGTGATCGATCGCGGCGCCATGCTCATGGGCGAGTACCACAAGGTCTTTGACGAGATCGCCGCGACGAAAGAGGCGTGCGGCGCCGCGCACCTCAAGGTGATCCTCGAGACGGGCGAGCTCGGCAGCTACGACGTCGTGCGCCACGCGAGCCAGATCGCGATGCTCGCGGGCGGCGACTTCATCAAGACCTCGACCGGCAAGATCGTGCCCGCGGCGACGCCGCCGGTGACGCTCGTGATGCTCGAGGCGATCCGCGACTTTTACTACGCGACGGGCAAGATCATCGGCATGAAGCCCGCGGGCGGCATCCGCACGGCGAAGCAGGCGCTCCACTACCTGGTGCTCGTGAAGGAGACGCTCGGCGACCGCTGGCTCACGCCCGACCTCTTCCGCTTCGGCGCCTCGACGCTCTTGAACGACGTCTTGATGCAGCTCGAGAAGGAGAAGACGGGCGCCTACCAAGGGCAGGACTACTTCTCGAAGGACTGAGACGCGGTGCTGAAGAGCGTCCACTTCAAGAACTTCCTGTCGTTCGGGCCTGACGCAGCGCCCGTCGAGCTCGGCCCGCTGAACGTCCTCATCGGCGCGAACGGCAGCGGCAAGTCGAACCTCATCGAGGGCGTGGGCCTGCTGCGCGCCGCGCCCGTCGACTTGCCGCGGGCGGTTCAGGAAGGCGGAGGCGCAGGGCCGTGGTTCTGGCGCGGCGAGGGCCCGGCAGAGCTCCACGCCGTGTTCGAACGACCGTCGGCGCAGCTCGACCTGCGCCACTCGATCTGGTTGACCCGCGAGGGGACGGG
Organism: Byssovorax sp.; assembly: GCA_036500365.1. GTDB lineage: Bacteria > Myxococcota_A > Polyangia > Polyangiales > Polyangiaceae > DASYCF01. The sequence continues at coordinate 12,403 of DASYCF010000970.1, read as the reverse complement.
GTATGCCCTCCAAGCCGAGCGCATCGAGAACGCGACGGCGCGTCGCGGTGAGAAGAAGCCCTACTTCTACTTCGGATGGGAGGGCGGGCGGCCGATGTTCAACGTCGCCGGTGGGGCCCGGCGCGAGCTCAGGCGCGAGGATTTGGACGCGCAGCGCTCCGTGCTCGAGCAGCGGCGAGAGCCGGACCTGTACCCCGAGCTCGCGTTCCTCACTCGGAGCTACGGCGGCATTCGGCTGTACAGGAACTGGGAGTTCGGTCGTGAGGCACCACCCCGCAAGCCGCAACCGACGGACCTCCGCGCGGACGGCCTGGACGAGAAGGCGACGAACCTTGCAGTCGTGCTCAACAACCTTCGAGCGAAGGCGCGGGCGACGCTCCGGGAGCACCTCGAGGACATCTACGACGGCGCGCGCGACGTATCGTTCGAGCTGCATGGCAATCAGATCGGGCTCTTGCTCGAGGAGGACGGTGATGTCGTGGTGCCCGCCACGCGGCTCTCCGACGGCACGTTGCGCTGGCTCGCGCTGCTGGCGATCCTCCTCGATCCAGCGCCGCCGGGCCTCGTTTGCATCGAGGAGCCGGAGCTGGGCCTGCACCCGGATCTCGTCTTCGTGCTCGCGCGCTTGCTCACCGAGGCATCGCGTCGCATGCAGATCATCGTCACCACCCACTCCGAGGCGCTCATCGACGCCCTCACCGCGACGCCGGAGGTCGTGCTGGTCTGCGAGAAGGTCGAGGGCTCGACGACCCTTACGCGCCTCGTCAAGGACAAGCTCAGCGTCTGGCTGGACGAGTACAAGGATCTCGGTCGCGTCTGGTCGAAGAACCTCATCGGGGGCGGCCGCTGGTGACGCTGAAGATCATCGTCGAAGGCGGAGGCAACTCCCGCGCGGATCAGCAGCAGCTCCGCGAGAGCATGGCGAAGCTGATCTCGCGCGCGCTGCCGCGAGGCGCGCCCAAGCCCAAGGTCACGGCCGACGGCGGCCGTGGCAACGCCTTCAAAGAGTTCAAGCTCGCGTTGAAAGCGGGCGAGCCGGCGATGCTCCTCGTTGACAGCGAGTCTGTGGTCGTGACGCACCACTCGCCGTGGCAGCACGTCGCCTCGCGCCGAGGTGACGAGTGGGAGCGACCCGCCGCGGCCAGCGAGGACGACCTCCACTTCATGGCGGCGGTCATGGAAACCTGGCTCGCTGCGGACCCCGAGGCCGCGGCGGCGTACTTTGGACAGGGCTTCAAGGCCGACAAGCTGCCTGCGACGCTCGATCTCGAACAGGTCGACAAGGCTGCATTGTACGCTTCGCTCGTCGCCGCCACGCACGACACCCGCAAGCGGTGGACGGAGGACGCGGGGAAGGCCATGAGCAGCGAGCTGGTCGGAAAGATCGATCCGGCAAAGGTTCAAGCCCGCGCGAAGCGGTTCGCGCCAAGGTTCTTCACGGAGCTCAAGAAGCGCCTGGCCGTAGCGTAGCTTCTGAAGCGAGGGTTCTCGCCCGCAGAGCCGATCCGCGAGCCTCCTCGACGTGAAGGCTTCACCCCGCCGGCGCGTCGCTCTGCGCGAAGCGCCGGCGCGCGATCTCGCCGAGGCCCGCCGCCGCGACGCACACGAGCCCGCCGATGGCGATCGGCGCGCGACCGCCGGCGACGTCGGCGAGCTGCCCGACGATCGGCCCGCCGACGAGCGCCGCGCCGCCGATGAGCGCCGTCTGCAGGGCGAGCACGCGCCCGTGCATGTCGCGCCGCGTGCCGACCTGCGCGATCGACGTCGACGCCGTGAAGTAGACGAGGCTCGCCGCGCCGACCACGAACGCCGCGGGCACCGCGACGGGCACCGACGGCATGACCGCCAGCACGAGCAGGGCGAGGCCGAGCGTGAGCGCGCTGACGACCGCGTGCCGGAGCTCGACGAGCCGCCGGTGCGCGACGACGAGCGTGCCCACGACCGCCCCGCCGCTGAGCACGGCGTAGAGCGCCGCGAACGCGACGTCCGAGCTGCGCAGCGATCGCGTGACGAACAGCGGCAGCGCGACGCGCAGGTTGAACGAGAAGATGCCCACCAGCGCGAACATCGCGAAGCTGATCCAGAGGCGCGGCACCGAGGCGACGTAGCGAAGGCCCTCGCGCACCTCGCGGCCGGTGCGCGGCTTGGGCGCCTGTCGGAAGAGCTCGCCCGGGCGCATGGCGACGAGGCACCCGAGCACCGCGAGGTACGTGACCGCGTCGAGCACGAAGCACCACCCGAAGCCCACCGTGCTGACCAGCGCGCCTGCCAGCGCGGGGCCGGCGACCTGCGACAGCGCGACGATCGTCCCGTAGAGCACGACCGCGTTGGGCAGCTGCTCCTGCGAGACCATCTCGGGCACGAACGAGCGGCGCAGCGGGTTGTCGAACGCGAGGAGCACGCCGCCGGCGAGCGAGATCGCGTAGAGCAAGACGAGCGGCGGCGCGGGCATGAACGCGAGCGCGGCGAGGCCGACGGACTGCGCCATCTCGAGGCTCTGCGTGAGGAGCAGCGCGCGGCGCTTGTCCGTCCGATCGGCGACCGCGCCCGCCCACGCCGACAGCGCGATCAGCGGCCCGAACTGACACGCTGCGAGCGCGCCCACGGCGAGGCCGCTGTGCCCGAGCTTGAGCACGAACAGGATGAGCGCGACGTTCGTGAGCTGGTTGCCGGTGTTCGAGATCAGCTGCCCGATGAAGAACAGGCGGAAGTTGCGCGCCGCGAGGGACTGGAACGTCTTTCCGAGCGCGGCGCGGACGGCGGATCCGGCGGGCGGCGAGGCTTCGGGCATGGTGCGATTCGGGCTCCGGACGAGCGGCGAGCGCGCCTCGACGTCGCATCGTCGTCGTGCCGGGAGCCTCGTCTATACGAGGGGTCGCGCTTCGCGGCGACGAGATCGACCGCCTCGTCTGTGGCGCCGCGGCGTCGACGTGATGCGCCTTCGCACGCCGCGCCCGTCGGCGTAGACTCGCGCGCGTGAGCCTGAAAGACGTCCCCGTCCCGGATGCCAAGATCAAGCGCGACGACAAGCCGCCGCGCGCCACCGCGCACGCGCTCGATTTCGGCAAGGCCTGGGCCTACGCGCCCGCGCCCGAGACGGCCGATCACGTCAAGGTCCAGCCGCGCTACGAGCTCTTCGTCGGCGGCAAATGGGTCGCGCCGAAGAGCAAGAAGTACTTCGACACGGTGAGCCCCTCGACCGAGGAGAAGCTCGCCGAGGTGGCCGAGGCGAACGCGGCCGACGTCGACGACGCCGTGTCGGCCGCGCGCGCCTGCTACGAGAAGTACTGGTCGAAGCTCCGGCCGATCGACCGCGGCAAGTACATCTACCGCATCTCGCGCGCGCTCCAGGAGAAGGCGCGTGAGCTCGCGATCGTCGAGTCGATGGACGGCGGCAAGCCGATCAAGGAGTCGCGCGACGTCGACGTGCCGCTCGCGGCCGCGCACTTCTTTTATTACGCGGGCTGGGCCGACAAGCTCCAGTACGGCTTCCCGGGTCGAAACCCGCGCGCGCTCGGCGTGGCGGGGCAGGTCATCCCGTGGAACTTCCCGCTGCTCATGGCCGCGTGGAAGCTCGCGCCCGCGCTCGCCGCCGGCAACACGTGCGTGCTCAAGCCCGCCGAGACGACGCCGCTCACCGCGCTCCTCCTCGCGAAGATCATCGAAGAGGCGGATCTCCCGCCCGGCGCCGTCAACATCGTCACGGGCGCGCGCGAGACGGGCTCCTTCGTCGTCGAGCACGCCGGCGTCGACAAAGTCGCGTTCACGGGCTCGACCGCCGTCGGCAAGCGCATCCAGAAGGCGCTGGCCGGCACGGGCAAGAAGCTCACGCTCGAGCTCGGCGGCAAGGCGGCGAACATCGTCTTCGCCGACGCGCCGCTCGATCAGGCGGTCGAGGGCATCATCGGCGGCATCTTCTTCAACCAGGGCCACGTCTGCTGCGCCGGCTCGCGCCTCCTCGTCGAGGAGAGCTGCGCCGAGGCCGTGATCCAGAAGCTCAAGGACCGCATGCGCACGCTGCGCGTCGGCGACCCGCTAGACAAGAACACCGACGTCGGCGCCATCAACTCGAAGATGCAGCTCGACAAGATCACCGAGCTCGTCGCGAGCGGCGAGAAGGAGGGCGCCACGCGCTTCACGCCCTCGTGCCCGCTGCCGAACAAGGGCTACTGGTTCATCCCGACGATCTTCACCGACGTGTCGCAGTCGCACCGCATCGCGCGCGAAGAGATCTTCGGCCCCGTGCTGAGCGTCATGACCTTCCGCACCCCGGACGAGGCGCTCGAGAAGGCGAACAACACCATGTACGGCCTCTCGGCCGGCGTCTGGACCGACAAGGGGTCGAAGAGCTTCTGGATGGCGACGCGCCTCAAGGCGGGCGTCGTGTGGGCGAACACGTACAACAAGTTCGACCCGAGCTCGCCCTTCGGCGGCTACAAAGAGAGCGGCTTCGGCCGCGAGGGCGGCCGCCAGGGCCTGCTCGCTTACCTCGAGGTCGACTGATGGCCGCGCAGAGCAAGGGTGACGTGGAGCGGATCTCGATCCGCAAGGCCTACAAGATGTACGTCGGCGGCGCCTTCGTGCGCTCGGAGTCGGGCCGCTACACGCAGGTCGCAGAGACGAAAGGATCGAGCTCGATGGAGAACGTGCCGCGCGCGTCGCGCAAAGACGGCCGCGACGCCGTCGTCGCCGCGCGCGCCGCGTGGGAGGGCTGGGCCGCGCGCACCGCGTTCAACCGCGGTCAGATCCTCTATCGCCTCGCCGAGATGCTCGACGCGCGCAGGGGCGAGCTCGCGACGAGCCTCGTCCGCGGCGGCCTCGCCGACGAAAAGGCCCGCGCCGAGGTCGACGCGACGATCGATCGTGCGATCGCGTACGCCGGCTGGACCGACAAATACCAGTCGCTCTTCTCGAGCCTGAACCCCGTGGGCGGGCCGCACTTCAACTTCACGTCGCCCGAGTCGATGGGCGTCGTCGCGATCGCCGCGCCGACGCGCCCTGCGCTCCTCGGCCTCGCCGGCGCGATCCTCCCCGTCATCGCGAGCGGCAACACGTGCGTCGTGCTCGCGAGCGAGGCCGACCCGCGCACCGCCGTCACGTTCACCGAGGCGCTCGCGACGAGCGATCTCCCCGGCGGCGTCGTCAACGTGCTCACCGGCCAGCTCGCCGAGGTGCTGCCTCACCTCGCGAAGCACATGGAGATCGCCGCGCTCGATCTCCACGGCCTCGACCCGAAGCTCGCCAAATCGCTCGAGGCCGCGGCGGTCGACAACGTGAAGCGCGTGCGCGTGCGCACCCTCGACGAGGCCGCCTGGTTCGACGCCGCGGCCGCCGAGTCGCCGCGCTGGATCGAGCGCTTCGTCGAGATGAAGACCGTCTGGCACCCCGCGGGCCCGTAGTCGCCGTGGCGCGCGCGGTGCCTGGCGTCGAGCCAACCCAGGAGCAAACATCGTCCCGCGCTGCGATCTCCGCGGGAACTGCTTGATCGAGCGCGCGACCTTCCGATACGAAGACGCGTCCGGCGCCGTGCGGGAGGGCGCCGTGATCGACGTCCACGTGAAGCCCCAGCGTCTCCGCGGGCTGTAACGACAGGGGCTCCGCCCCCAAACGGGGGTGAAAGGTGATGGCGTCCCCGGGCGCTTCTCAGCCCGAGGACCCGATCATGCACCGCGCAGGCGAGTGGCGCGTCGCGCGCGCCGACCGAGACCTCGGCGCTCCGCGCGAGGAGTCCCCGTAAGCCGCCGCCCGCGAACTGAACTCGGAGCCACCGTCTGAGGCGAAGGCGATCGGTGGCGAGACGGGTCCGATCGCTCGGAGGCGCGCGGAAGCGTGCTCACGCACGCTGAGCACGCCGACAACGCGAGCGGGCCCGTCTCGCCGCCGAGCGACCGCCTCAGTTCACGCCGCAGGCTTCGTAGGCAGCCTGCTGATCGTTGCAGCCCGAGGGCGGCGTGTTCTGGATGTCGCACCGGAACTCCGCGTTCGCCTCGCACTCGAGGTAGGCGTCGTACGCTTGGCCGCACTGATCGCTCTTCCGGTAGAAGCCGTCGAGCGCCTCGGTGCACTCGGAGACGCACTCGCTGTTCGGCTGGGCCGTCAGCGGGCACGCCGCCTCCTGCGCCTGGCACGAGGTCGTGCAGTTGCTCGTGTCGGGACCGCAACCGACGGCGACGAGGGGGATCAACGACAGCAGCGACGCGACGACGAACAGGGGGCGGAGCATGGCGGCGCATCCTAGGCAACCTGGGGGGCGATTGCCTAGGTGGCAGGTGACCAAAATGCCGCATGCCGCCGGTCGCCGACGGGCGCCGAAAACTCCTTGCACCCCGCCCGGGCGCGCCGCCCGGCGGTCGGCTATCCTCCGGCGTCGGCTTTCTTCACCTCGGAGGGTTCATGAAACAAGATCTTCGCAGCATCCTCGTCGCCCTCGCCGCGGGCTCCGTGCTCGTCGGCGGCTGGGTCGGCTGTTCGTCCACCGTCACCGAATCGGGCGCAGACACGTCCTGCGCCGGCGCCCAGTGCGGCCGGGTCAACTGCAGCGTCAACTGCGGCGACTCCGCCTCGTGCTCGACCAGCACGAGCTGCGCGACCACGAACTGCCTCAACGACTGCGGCATCACGTCGACCTCGAGCTGCACCACGACCAGCTGCACGACCACCGCGTGTACGACCGCGAGCTGCGGCGCGCCCGCCTGCTCCGCGTGCTCGACGTCGAACTCGGCCTGCAGCACGGGCGCGACGCCGCTCGTGCTCGCGTTCGACGGGGCGCCGGTCGCGTTCGCGGCGGACGACGCGCACGGCTTCCCGCTCTCCGCGAAGAGCCAGGTCGACGACTGGCCGACCGCGCGGACGCCGTGGCTCGCGATGGACCGCGACGGCGACGGGCGCATCACGAGCGGCGAGGAGCTCTTCGGCTCGATGACGAAGCACGCCGACGGCACGGTCGCGCAGAACGGCTTCGAGGCGCTCGCCGACCTCGACGACAACCACGACGGCGTGATCGACGCGAAGGACCCCGCGTTCGCGAAGCTCGTCGTGTGGCGCGACGCGGACGGAGATCGCGCGTCGACGGCTGCCGAGCTCGAGCCCGCGTCGGCGTCGATCGTGTCGATCGCGCTCGACTACGGGGTAGAGCCGCGCTGCGACGAGCGCGGCAACTGCGAGGTCGAGCGCGCGCGCTTCACGTACCGCGACGCGAGCGGCGCCGAGCGCGAGGGCGCCGTCGTCGACGTGCACGTCAAGGCGCAGCCGCTGACCGGCGCGCGCTGACGGTCAGCCGAGGCGCGCTCCGAGCGCCAGCGTGCGGCCGCCGACGAGCTCGGCGGCCGTCAGCGCCTTCTTCCCCTCCAGCTGGCCGCGCACGATGCGCAGCGCGCCGGCGCCGCATGCGACGATCGCGTTGCCCTTCGCCGCGCGCACGATCGTGCCGGGCGCCGCGTCGTGCGCGAGCTCGTCCTCGACCTTCGTCGCGAGCACCTTGAAGAGCTTGCCGCCGAGCGTCGTGAACGCGCCGGGCCACGACGTCATCGCGCGGGCGTGATCGTGGACGGCGCGCGCGGGCTTCGTCCAGTCGATGCGGCCGTCCTCCTTCTCGAGGATGCGCGCCATCGTCGCCGCGGCGTGGTCTTGCAGGCTGGGCGCGAGCTCGCCGCGGACGGCGCGCTCCACGTCGGCGCGCACGACCTCGGCCGCGAGCGCGCCGATGCGCACGCCGAGCTCGTCAGTCGTCTCGTCGTCGCCGATCGCGAGCCGATGCGTCGAGAGCACCGGCCCCGTGTCCATGCCCTCGTCCATCTGCATCAAGCACACGCCGGTCTCGCGCTCGCCGTTCGCGATCGCCCACGTGATGGGCGCGGCGCCGCGGTACTTCGGCAGGAGCGACGCGTGCAGGTTGAGGCAGCCCTTCGCCGGCGCGTCGAGCACGGCCTTCGGCAGGATGCGCCCGTACGCGATGACGAGCGCGACGTCGGCGCGCAGGCCCGAGAGCCAGCTCGCGAACTCCGGCGTGCGGACCTTCGTCGGCTGGTGCACGTCGAGCCCGAGCTCGAGCGCGCGCGCCTTCGCCGGCGGCGCTGCGACGGCGAGGCCGCGCCCCGCAGGCTTGTCGGGCTGGCACACGACGGCGACGACCTCGGCGATCTCGGCGAGCGCGTCGAGCGACGGCACGGCGATGTGCGGCGTCCCGAAGAACACGGCGCGCATCAGCGTGGGCCCTCTTGCCTCGGCGCGTCGGGCTTCGCGCGCTTCGGCTTCTTCTTCTTGTTGCCCTGCGCGTCCAGCGTGCCGGGGTCGGCGCAGCAGCGAAAGCCCGTCTCGTAGAAGGTGAACGACTCCTCGTGCGCGTCGTTCGTGCCGCGGCAGCCCGTCCACGGCTTCGCCCAGAAGCCGCCCATGAGCGCGCCTTTGTAGCGGCGGCCCTTGCGCGACGTCACCCACTCCTCGACGTTGCCCATCAGATCGTAAATGCCGAACGGCGAGACGCACGCGGCGTAGGTGCCGCTCGGCTCGCCTTGCCAGAGGCGCTCGGTCTCCTGCCGCGCCTCGTCCTTGTCGCGCGAGTAGAGCTTCTTCACGTCGAACTGGCGCCAGCCCTTGCCGCTGTTGCACGTGCTCTTGTCGACCTTCCAGCCGTAGGCGAGCGGGCGCTTGTCGCCGCCCTCGCACGCCTCCTCCCACTCCTCTTCGCGGCAGACGCGCTTGTGGCGGTCGCCGCACCACTGCTCGGCCATCTCGTAGCTCTTCATCACGAGCGCGCGCTTGCCGCGCTGGTTCGGCGCCTCGAACATGTCCATGCACACGTCGACGTCGACGACGGGGCCCTCCTCGGCGGACAGATCGGGGAAGTACTCGAAGCAGTGCGTGTCCTTCGCGTCCTTGCGCGCGTCGACGCAGAGGTGCTGCATCTCGTCGTAGTGCGCGCCGCGGACGAGGCGCATGTCGTCGGGGCAGCGCTCGCTCGGCCCGGGATCGAGCTTCGGCGCGAGGCTCACGTGGAGGAGCGTCACCGCGAGCGCGGACAGCGCGACGAGCGCGTCGATCACGCGGCTCAGCCCGTGACGTGGCTGCGGATGAGCGCCCGGTAGCGCCAGGCCGCGAGCCCGCCGCCGCCGACGACGAGCACGAGCAGGAGCAGCCACACGACGCCGCCGCCCTTCTTCGGCGCGCGCGCGAGCGGATCCGACGCGGGCTTCGCGGTGATCGGCACGCGCCCGGACGACGAGAGCGACGGCGACGACGGGACCATCAGCCCTGGCGACGACTGCATCGGGTGCGGCTGCGACTGGGACATCGACTGCGGCGAGCCGCCGCTCGACGACGCGCCCATCGGCGACGGCGGGCCCGGCCACGAGGCGCGCGAGCCGACGCTCGACGAGCGCGGGTTCGACTGCGGGTCGTGCAGCACCGTCGACTCGAGCTTCGACGGCATCGGCCCCGGCGCCGGCCCGTCGGCGCTCGACATCGCCGCGGTCGGCGGGCGGATCTGGGACGCGCGCGGCGACGCCGGCGACGGCGGCTGCACGGGCTGCGCGGGCATCATCACGGTGCCGGCGTTCGCGTTCGGCGGACCGGGCGGCGGCGGAGCGGGCGGCGCGCCGACGTCTCCGCCCGCGAACGGCGAGACGGCCATGAACTCCGTGCCGCCGAGGCCCTTCGTGTTCGGCTCGCTGCGCGGGCTGTTGCCGACGCTCGAGGGGTAGCTCACCGCCGCCATCCCGCCGGAGCTCTGCCCGCTCGCGCGCGCCGCGTAGGGCGAGACGGGCGCCGACGAAGGCACGGGCGCCGACGCAGGCGGACGGCCTCCCGAGCTCTGGCGTGGGTCGGACGCGGGCTTCGCCGACATCGGGTTGCCGGACATCGGGTTGCCGGACGACGGCGGGAGGTTCAACGCGTACTGCCCGGAGCCGCTCGTACCGGCCGCGGCAGCCGCCGCGTATTGCCCCGAGCCGCCGCTGCCTGCCGCCGCGTATTGCCCCGAGCCGCCCGGCGGTTGCGGCTGGCTGGGCGGGTTCTTCATCCGGCTCGGCGGCGGCAAGAGCTCCGCGCCCGAGCCGAGCGCGCCGTGCGCCGACTGCCTGCCCACGCGCCCGAGCGCGTTCGGATCCTCGGCCGGCTTGCCCGCGGCCGGCCGGGCCGCGCGCCCGCGCGCCGCCGTCGTCTCGCGCTCGGCGTCGATCTGCTCCTCGAGCTCTTTGAAGCTCACGGCGGCCTTCTTCTTCGTGAGCTCGCCGCGCATCGCGTCTTCGAACCACTTGATCTGCGCGGCCGAGTTCCGGACGGTGAACCGCGCGAGGCTCTCCTGGTCGTCGTGGCCGAAGTTCTTCTCGCGCCGCCAGCCGTCGAGCTTCTGCTGGATCTCGCCCGCGCTCGCGAAGCGCTCTTCGGGCTTCTTTTGCAGGCACTTCTCGACGATCTCGACGAACACGGGGTTCACGCCCTTGCGGAGCTCGCGGAGGTCGGGCGGCGGCGACGTCGAGATCTCCATCATGACGTCGAACGCGCTCTTCGACGTCCACGGGCGCCGTCCCGCGAGGAGCTCGAACAGGAGCACGCCGAGCGAGAACAGATCGGCGCGCAGGTCGACCTTGCCGCCGCGCGCCTGCTCGGGCGCCATGTAGCTCGGCTTGCCCTTCAGCGTGCCCGTGCGCGTGTGCGTGATGCGCTCCTCGGCCTTGGCGATGCCGAAGTCGGCGATCTTGAGCACGCCCTCGAAGCTGACGAGCAGGTTGCCGGGCGTGAGGTCGCGGTGGACGAGGCCGAGCAGCGCGTTGTCGGGCCCGCGCACGCCGTGCGCCGCGACGAGCCCGGCGCAGATCTGCGAGCCGAGGAACGCGACGGTGCGCTCCGCGAACGGCTCCTTGTTGATCTGCGACTCCTTGATGAGGCGCGCGAGGCTGACGCCTTGCACGAACTCGACGGCGAGGAACATGCCCTTGTCGTCGTTGCCCCACGCGGCCACGCCGACGACGTTCGGGCTCGCGAGCGCGGCGGTCATCCACGCCTCGTCGAGGAACATGCCGACGAACTGCGGATCCTGCGCGATGTTCGGGTGCAGCCGCTTGATGGCGAGGAGCTGCCCGTTGAACTTGCCGCCCTCGGCGCGCGCGAGCTCTACGGAACCCATGCCGCCGCGCGCAATTTCCGCGAGCGACACGAGCCGCATCGGCTCTGCCGGAGGGAGAGGCATCCGCGCCACGCGGCGAGCATCCTACCTTGCGCAGGAGCGCGGATTGTAAGAGAAGAGACACCCCCGACGGCTCGCGCGCGCTCGGGGGACGCCGTTCGGCGGCCCGAGGCGGAGCGCCGACCTGTTAAGCTCGAGGACTGTGGCGATTCGTCTCACCGTCCTCGCGCTCCTCGCGCTCGTCGGCTGCGGGGGAAACGTGTTCGTCGACGGCGGCGGCGGCTCGTCCGGTCGACCCTCGGCGAGCTCGGGCGGGCCGACGACCTGCGACGACGTGTCCGGCTTCGCGCTTGGCGGCGCGTGCTCCACCGAGGGCCAGTCGTGCCCGATCGCGCACGCGTGCTGCTCGGCGGAGGCGGCGTGCATCGGCCACGCGTGGGTCGTCAACTCGCCCTCGTGCACCGACCGCTGCATTCAATGCGGGCCGACGGGGCTCGCGTGCGAGGCGACCGCGGTGTGCGTCGTCGAAGAGGAGCTCGCCGAGGCGTACAGCTGCGCGGCGCGGCCCGCGTGCGGCGTCGACCTCACGTGTGGGTGCGCCGGGTCGGTCTGCTCCGCCAGCTCGCAGTGCGTGCAGATCAAGAACGACACGACGGTGGTCTGCGACTGCCCGGCCTGCTGACGCGCCCGCGCTCCCCGTGAAGCCCGGCGTCGATTGACCGACGCGCCGTCGCCGAGGTCGCGCAGTTGGGCGATACTCCGCCGGTGCAGCTCGGGGACGTCGTCGCGGCGCGGTTCACGATCGAGGCCGTGGCCGGCTCGGGCGGCATGGGCGTCGTGTACCGCGCGCGCGACGCGGCGGACGGGCGCCTCGTCGCGCTGAAGCTCCTGCGCGCGCGGGTCGGCGAGGGCGACGCCGACGACGCCGAGGCGACGCGCTTCGATCGCGAGGCGCGCGTCCTCGCAGGGCTCGCGCACCCCGGCATCGTCGGCTACCTCGCGCACGGCACCGCGTCGACGCGCCAGCCGTTCCTCGCGATGGAGTGGCTCGAGGGCGAGAGCCTCTCCGCGCGCCTGCGCCGCGGCGCGCTCTCGCTCGTCGAGGCCGTGTCGGTCGCGCGGCAGGTGACCGCCGCGCTCGCCGTCGCGCACCGGCTCGGCGTCGTGCACCGCGACGTGAAGCCCGCGAACCTGCACCTCGTCGACGGGTCGCTCGACCGCGTGAAGGTGCTCGACTTCGGCATCGCGCGGCTCGGCGCCGACCCCGCGCTCACGGCGACC
>DASYCF010000969.1:0-1630 GCA_036500365.1 Byssovorax sp. | reverse complement strand
TCTCATTCGAATACCGTGCGATGACGTGCCGCTACGACGCGGCGGCGCGCGTGCCCGAGGGCGTGTTCGCGGAGCCGGGCACGACGCGCTGATCGCCGGGAACAACTCCGCCGCTCGCGCGTTCACGCGAGGGGGCGAGGTGGTAGCGCCGCGCGCCCGGATCGTTTCGACCTCGGATGCCCGACGACGCGCCCCCCGCCGCCGCATCGAACCGAACGCCGGCGGACGACCGCGCGCAGGGCGGGGCTGCGTCTGCGCGCGCGCCCCTGCTCGGGCCGAGCACGGCGGCCGTGCTCGTCGGTGCCCTCGCGCTCGCCGCGTGTGCTCATCGCCTCGCAGCGGGCGCCGTGCCTTTCACGTTCGTCGCTCCGCTGCTCGTGCTCGCTGGCGCTGCGGCCCACGCGCGCCTCGCGCGTCGCGTCGAGCCGCGCGCCGCCGTGGGCTCGTACCTCGCCGCGCTCGTCGTCGCGCCCACGCTCGCCGCGTGCGCGTGGGTCGCGCTCGACGCGCGGGCCGCCGGTCGCGCCGCCGACGAGTCGCGCGCCGTCGAGCTGCTCGCGGCCGCGGGGCCCGGCGTCGCGTTCGCGGCGCTCGCGTTCGGGAGCCTGCTCGTCGGCCTCGCGCGGCGAGGCGGGCGCAGGCTCGATCTCGGCATCGACGTCGCCGCGCTCTTCGCTGCGTTCGGCGCGGCGGCGCTCGTGACGGGAGGCGCGCTTCGCGGCGCCTGGGCGCGCGAGATCGCCCGCGCAGGCGCGGCTGCGTTCGCCGATGGCCTCGACCCCGCCTTCGACGCTCCGTCGGTCGTCGTCGTGGCGCCGAGCGCCGCGCCGTTCGCGTCGGTGGCCGTCGGCGCGCTCGGCCTCGTCCTCGCGGCGGTGCTCGCGGTGCGCGGCGTGCGGGAGCGACGCGAGCTCGCGCGGCTCGCGCGCGGCACGCCGGGGAGCGCCGAGCCAGGCGGCTGGATCGCGCTCGACGGCGGCGACATCGTGCGCCTCGACGACGCGCCGCTCGGGCAAGCCGCGTCGGTCGTCGTGTTCCCGGCAGACTCGGCGCCGCGCGGGATCCTGCGCGCCGCCCGCGCCGCGCACCTCTATCGCGGCGTCGGCGCGCTCGGCCGCGTGGTCGTGCTCGCCGGCGACAAGATCGAGCTCCTGCGCGACGCCCAGGCGAGCGTCGCGTCGACGAGCGCGGTGGTCCTCGCGGCGCTCGTGCTGACGTCGGCGCCCCTCGCCGCGGCCGCCGCGGCGGGCTTGGTGTTCTGAGAGCGCGTCGCGCACGCTGCCATCGAGGGTGGAGGTTGCGCATGCGTTGCAAGGCCGCGTTTCGCTCCGCGTCGTGCTCTTGCGCCTGGGCATCATGCACGGTGCCGTCGAGTTCCAGCGCGAGCCGATGGGACGCGCAATAGAAGTCGACGATGAAGCCTGCGATGATCTGCTGCCTGCGGCACTTCAGACCCAGCACGCCTCGATTGCGGAGGAGAGCCCAAGCCTGCGCCTCCGCTGCCCTCGGCGCGCTCCGGAAGCGGCGCGCCAGTTCGAGCTTCCGCCCGTCGATTCGGGCGCTCACGGTCACGGGCCGGGGCCCTCCCCCCTCGCCCTGCGGACGACCTTCGGGACCGCCACGACCGTGG
>DASYCF010000968.1:0-10263 GCA_036500365.1 Byssovorax sp. | reverse complement strand
ATGAGCAGGGGCCCGTCGACGTGCTCGACCGCGCGGATCTGCGGCGCGTTGAGCTCCGGCTTCGGCGCGCCGCTCGCCTCGAAATTCGGCCGCGCGATGATCTCCACGCCTCTCGAGCTACCACGTCGCGCGCGATGCGGGGAGCGCCTAGCGCGCGGAGGCGGGCGCGTCGTGCAGCGCCGTCAGCAGGTACGCGAGCGCGTCGTCGGCCACGTTGAAGACGTGCGCGCGCTCGCCGACCTCGGACGCCTGGCGGCGCACCTGCATGCGGCCGACGGCGCTCTTCACCACGATCGCGACGGCGGCGAAGTTCGCGTAAAGGAGCTCGAGCTCGGGCTTCATCCGCCGTTCGAACTCGGGGTCGTTGTTGAACGGCGCCTCGCGCACGTCGACGAGCAGCCCGAAGCGGCCGCGGGCGAGGCCGACCATCGAGCGGACGGCGGCGCGCATGTCGGGCGGCAGATCGCCGACGCCGGGCGTGCGCACGCACCGCACGATCGAGCGCACGACGTCGACGTCGACGACGAGCAGCGCCGACCGATAGAGCTCGCGCGAGCCCGAGGACGGCGGCGCGTCGCTGCGCTCGGTCACGACGCCGGCGCGCCGTCGGTCAGCGAGAGGATGTCGGCGCGGTAGCCGTCGAGCGCGGGCACGAGCGCCGGCAAATCGAGGCCGACGGCCGCGATCGCGGGGCCGTGCTCGACGAGCGCCGCGGCGAGCACCGTGAGCGCCGAGCGCCGCTCGAGCTCGAGGGCCGTCGTCCGGACCTCGCCGAGGGCCGCGCGCTCCGCGTCGAGCTCGACGACCTTCGCCTCGAGCTCGCCGAGCTTCGCGCCGAGCTCCTCGATCTTCGTCTTCACCTCGTCGCGGCGCGCGACGGCGGCCTCGTGGCGCTTGTCGAGGACCTCGCGCTTGCGCTCCTCGGCCTTCGACAGGCCCTCGGCGATCCGCGCGTCGACGGCGGCGACGCCGGCCGCGCCGCGCTCGATCGTGCGCAGCGCGCCGCGGAGGGCGGGGTGGTCGGCGATGGCGAGCTCGCGCCGGAGCTCCGACTCGCGCCGCTTCAGCGCCTCGAGCTGGTCGTGGATGCGCTTCTTGTCGGCGGCGATCTGCTCGGCCTCGGTCGCCACGGGCGGCGCGGCGGTCTCGACTTCGGCCGTGACCACGCCGCCGCCCTCCGACTCCTCCGCGAGCGCCTGCTGCGCGACGTCGGTCGCGGCGTCGAGCGCGGCGGTGATGTCGACGGTCGGCTCGGCCTCGACGACCGCCGGCGCGGCGCCCTCGGCCTCTGCGTCAGCGACCTCGACGCGGGGCGAGTTCTTGCGGCGGCGCTGCGGACCCGGGGCGGCGGACGAGCTCATCGGCGCCGTTGATAAGGGAGCGCTCGACCCCCTGCAAGCGCGTTCATGAGACGCGCCGCGATCCTGAATTCCCCTGAAATTTGCGACGAAAAGTGGCTTCGGTGAGAAAAACGCGCACACGGAGGGAAAGGTAGGCGGGCGCGCTGCGTAATACGGGCACACGCCGTGTTGCGCCCGTCCGACGGGCGAGGATGCGGGATTTACCGCAACGCACAGGCATCCGAGGGTCCGATGCTCCAGCGAACTGCGTACGCTGTTTTTGTCGCCGCCTTGCTCGTCATGACGGGCTGCGGCGGCCTCTCTGTCACCAAGTTCGGCACCGCTCAGGCGCCGCCGAGCAACGTCGGCGTCTTCCTCGCGGTGGAAAAGGACGGCAAGGCTGTCCCCGGGCTCACCGCCGAAGACTTCACCGTGTACGAAGACGGCCTCGCGCTGAACGCAGCCGAGACGCAGGTCTTCCTTCATGATCCCTGGCAGACGTCGAGCCGCAACACGCTCGTCCTCGTCGATCGCTCGAGCTCCGGCATGGGCGCGCTCCCCGCCGATCAGGCCGCGACCGAGATCGCCGCGTTCGTCTCGCGCGTCGAGCAGAACCAGCGCGTCGCCGTCTATGCGTTCGACGGCGAGGAGGGTCTGCACCCGCTCCTCCCGTTCGACGCGAAGAGCGGCTCGGAGGCCGTGTGGGCGCAGCAGCTCGTGTCGTACGCCCCGACCGACCCGTCGACGAACCTCAACGGCGGCGTCGTGATGGCGCTCCGTGAGCTCAAGAAGGCGAGCACCACGGGGGGCCTGCCGATCCACTTCGACACGCTCATCGTGATCGCGAGCGGCGCCGATCGTGCCGGTCGTCACACGCGCGACGAGGTGAAGGCCGAGCTCGACGGCATGCCCGGCGCGCAGGTCTACGCGATCGGCGTCGGCCCCGCGGCCGCACAGGCGGACCTCGCCGAGGTCGGTCGCACGGGCTCGATGCTCACGGGCGGCCCCATCACGCTGAACGGCGCGCTCACCGCGGCGGCCGTCGCGATCGAGCAGCGCACGGCCCGCTACTACGTGGTCGGCTACTGCACGCCCGCGCGCAAGGGCGAGCACGAGGTCCGCATCGAGGTGCGCTCGAAGGCCCTGCAGCAGACGGGCACCGTCGACTACAAGTTCAACGCCGACGGCATGGCCGCGGGCTGCGACGCGCGGACCGAGCCCGTCTTCGCTCAAATGGACGACCCGAGCGCGCCGTCGGGCGGGTTCGGCGTGCCGTCGGTCCCCGGCGTCCCCGGCGTCCCTGCGCTGCCCGGCGTGCCCGCGGTGCCTGGCATGGCGGCGGTCGCGGCGGCAGCGCCCGCGACGCCCTCGAGCGGCGGCGGCTTCGGCCTCGGCAGCCTCGCGAAGGCCGCGTCCGTCGCGAGCGCCGTGAGCCAAGCGAGGAGCGGCAACCCGCTCGCCATCGCGAAGGCCGTGAACACGGTCGCCGACGCCGCGGGCGACAAGGCCGCGGCCGGCGCCGTCGACCCGAAGCTCACGCTCTCGCTCGTCGCCAAGGCCGAGAAGGCCGAGAAGGAGAAGGGCGACAAGGAGAAGAAGGGCGGCGAGAAGAAGGCGCCCGAGAAGAAGGCGTCGTCCGGCAAGAAGAAGTAATCGCCGCGGCGGCTTGACGCAGCGACGCGCGGCTGGCTCTCCTTCGGACCAGCATGCGCGTCGCGCTCACGCACAACCTGAAGATCACCGGGTCGTCCGACGAGGCCGAGTTCGACAGCCCCGAGACGATCGACGCCCTCGTCGCCGCGCTCGAGCGGGACGGCCACGAGGTCGACCGCATCGAGGTGAGCGGCCCCGCCTCGCGCGTCATCGCCCGGCTCGAGGCGCTCGGCCCCGACCTCATCTTCAACACGGCCGAGGGACACAAGGGCAAGACGCGCGAGGCGTTCTATCCCGCGCTCTTCGAGGAGCTCGGCGTCCCCTACACCGGCAGCGACGCGTACACGCTGTGCGTCACGCTCGACAAGCAGCTGACGAAGCGCATGCTCTCCGCCTACGGCGTGCCGACGCCGCGCGGGCGGCTGGTGACGCGGGCCACGATCGAGAGCGGCGCCCTCGACGACCTCACGTTCCCCGTCATCGTGAAGCCGAACTTCGAAGGGAGCTCGAAGGGCATCACCGGCGACGCCAACGTCTGCGAGGACCCGTACGAGCTCGCGGAGCTCGTCGATCAGAAGCTCACGCGGTTCGACGCCGGCCTCCTGGTCGAGCGGTTCGTCCGCGGGGTCGACGTCGCGTGCGCGTTCGTCGACGGCCTCGGTGACGACGGCATCCTGCCCCCCATCGAGTACGTCCTCGACCCGAGCTCGAGCGGCGCGCACAACGTCTACCACTTCGCGCTGAAGAACCTGCGGCCCGACCAGGTGACGATCCGGCCCGCCGAGCTCCCGCGTCCCGTGATCGAGCGCATCGAGTCGCTCACGCGGCGGATCGTGCGCGCCGTCGACCTCAAGGACTACGGCCGGTGCGAGTTCCGCGTCGCGCGCGGCGGCGGCCCGAACGGGTGGGACGTGCACTTCCTCGAGCTCGACGCGCTGCCGACGCTCGACCCCGGCGCCGGGCTCGCGCAGGCGGCGGCGCACGCGGGCGCGGACTTCGACGCCGTCGTGCGCGCCATCGTCAAGAGCGCGTGTCGCCGCGGCAACGTCGCGAGCGCGTCGTCGCCCCGCCGGCCGCGCCGCTCGAGCCTCCGCGTCGGCTTCACGTACAACGTCAAGCGCATCTCGAGCGACGCGAGCGACGCCGAGGCGGAGTTCGACTCGCCGCGCACGATCGACGCGATCAGCGCGGCGATCGAGAGCTACGGCCACACGGTCGTGCGCCTCGAGGCGACGAGCGAGCTCCCGCACCAGCTCCTCGCCGCCGCGCCCGACGTCGTGTTCAACATCGCCGAGGGCATGCGCGGCCGCGCGCGCGAGGCGCAGGTGCCGGCGCTCTGCGAGCTCCTCGGCATCCCCTACTCGGGCAGCGACACGACGACGCTCTCGCTCTGCCTCGACAAGGGCCTCACGAAGCAGATCCTGCGCGCCGCCGGCATCGACACGGCCGAGTGGCAGGTGCTGACGAAGGGCACCGAGAAGCTCAAGCCGCTGCGCTACCCCGTCATCGTCAAGCCGAACGCGGAGGGCACGAGCAAGGGCATCACGAGCGCGTCCGTCGTGTCGGACGAGGCGGGCGCGCGCGCCGCGGCGAAGGCGCTCATCGACAAGTACGGCCAGCCCGCGCTGGTGGAGGAGTACGTGACCGGGCGCGAGCTCACCGTCGGGCTCCTCGGCGAGAAGCGGCCGAAGGTGCTGCCGATGATGGAGGTCGTCTTCGTCGACCCGCCGAAGCACCCGGTCTACGGCTTCGAGGAGAAGAAGAGCGACACGCCGCGCGTGCGCTTCGAGTGCCCCGCGAACCTCACGCAGGCCGAGCAGAAGCGGGTCGAGAAGTGCGTGCGCGACACGTTCGTCGCGCTCGGCTGTCGCGACGTCGCGCGCGTCGATCTGCGCCTCGCGCCGGACGGGCGCGTCTTCGTCATCGAGGTGAACCCCTTGCCCGGGCTCACCCCCGACTTCAGCGATCTCTGCACGATCAGCCGCGTCGCGGGCATGGACTACCGCTCGCTCATCGGCGAGATCCTCGGCGGGAGTATCAAGCGCCTGCGCGAGAAGCGGAGCGCCGAGTCGGCGACGTCGGGCGCCGCGACCGCGGCCTCCACCCCGCCGCGGGCGAACGGCTCGTGACCGCCGCCGCGCCGCGCCGACGTCTGCGCGACCTCGGCGTCTCGATCGGCGCCTTCGAGCCCGGCGACGACAACGCCATCACCGACGTCGACGGCGTGCGCGTCGGCCACGTGACGAACGTGCGCGGCGAGGGGCCGCTCGTCGCCGGCGAGGGCCCCGTCCGCACGGGCGTCACGGCGGTGTTCCCCGCAGGCGGCGACGTCTTCCACGAGCGCGTGTTCGCCGGCACCCACGTCTTGAGCGGCGCGGGCGAGGTGATGGGCATCACGCAGATCGACGAGTGGGGCCTCCTCGAGACGCCCATCTTGCTCACCGGCACGCTGTCGATCGGCCGCGTGGCCGACGGCGCCGTCTCGTGGATGCGCCGCGAGCACCCGCGCATCGGCCACGATCTCGACGTCGTGATCCCGATCGTCGGCGAGTGCGACGACAGCTACCTGAACGACGCCGCCGGGCGCCACGTGAGCGAGGCCGACGTGATGGGCGCGCTCGACGCCGCGCGCGCCGGCCCGGTCGTCGAGGGATCGATCGGCGCCGGCGCAGGGATGCAGACGTTCGATTTCGCCGGCGGCGTCGGCACGTCGAGCCGCGTCCTCGAGATCGCCGGGGAGCGCACGACGCTCGGCGCGCTCGTGCTCTCGAACTTCGGGACGTGCGAGCGCCTGCGCGTCGACGGCGCGCCCGTCGGCCGCGCGCTCGCGGCTCGGTTCGTCGACGCGGAGCGGCGCGGGCCGGCTGGGTCGATCATCGTGCTCCTCGCGACCGACGCGCCGCTCACCGCGCGCCAGCTCTCGCGCCTGTGTCGTCGCGGCGCGCTCGGCCTCGGCCGCGTCGGCGGGTTCGCCGCGAACGCGTCGGGCGAGATCCTGCTCGCGTGGAGCACCGCGAACCGCCTGCCGCGCCGCCGCGTCGCGCGCCGCATCAGCATCGACGTCGCGCTCGACGGCGAGCTCGACCCGCTCTTCGAGGCGTCGCTCGACGTCGTGGAGGAGGCGGTGCTCAACGCGATCTGCGCCGGCGCGGGCATCGTCGGCCACAGCGGCCACCGAGTCCCCGCGCTGCCGCTCGACGAGGTCGCGGAGCTCGTGCGCCGCTGACGCTCAGCGCACGCGGCACGCCTCCATCTGCGCGCGGCAGCGCTGGTTCATGCAGGCGATGCAGCGGGCGGAGTTCGGGCTCGTGATGCACTCCTGCGGGCAGCGCGCGCGCTCGCACAGGTTCACGTTCGCGACCTCGGGCGCGCGCGACTCCGCGGCGCCGTGCACGCAGGCGCAGCTGCACGTCTCGACGTAGCCGCCGCGCGCGGTGCAGCGCTCCTCGCACGCGAACGTGTCGCGGCACGACGCGTGACCCTCGGCCGGGTCGTGGCACGTGTCGTCGAGCGACGCGGCGAGCGCGGCGCGGCAGTCGCGCTGGCCGCGCGCCCCGTACGCGCGGAGGCCGTGCGCGTGCCCACACTCGGAGACGCACGACGCGACGGGCACGCCGGCGCACGACGCGAGGTCGGCGCACGCGCGCTCACACGCCGCGCGATCTCCGACGGGCGACGGCGCCAAGACGACGAACAGGAGGAGCCCGACGAGCAGCGCGAGCACGCCGAGCCCGGCGAGGATCGCGATCACGACGACCACGGGCGAGCGACGGTTGGCGGGCTGCCGCGCGCTCCTGGGATCGAAGTTCGCGAACGGCGGCGGCCCCGACCCGACGTACGGCGGCTGCGACGACATCGGCGGCGGAGGCTGCGAGCGAAGTCCTGCGAGCGTGCCGGGGCCCGGCGGGCGACCCGACGGCGAGGCGCGCGGATCCGGCGGCGGCGCGTACGAGGGCGACGCGTGCGCGGCGGGCGGCGCGCTCCCGTACGGCGCCGGGCTCGTCTCGCCGAGCGGGGCACCTCCGCCGGTTGCCTCGACCAGCGCGCGCGGGCCGCCGACGGACGTCGCCTCGCGCGCGCCGCCGGGCCTCAGCGCCGCGAGCGCGGCCATCATCTCGTCGGCCGTGTTGAAGCGCGCGCCCGCCTCCGGCGCGAAGGCCCGCGCGAAGAACGGGTCGAACCCCGCCGGCAGGTCGGCGAGCCGGCTCGGCGGCGTCGCCGGCCGCGAGAGCACCGCGACGACGATCTCCGGGTGCGACTGCCCCGGGAACGGCATCGCGCCGGTCAGCGCCTCGTACAAGACGACGGCCGCGGCCCACAGATCGGTGCGGTGGTCGACGTGAGCGGTGTCGCGGATCTGCTCGGGCGACATGTACTCGACGGTGCCCATCATCGCGCCGGTCGCCGTCATCCCGCCGCTGCTCGACGCGTTCGCGATCTTCGCGATCCCGAAGTCGAGGAGCTTCACGACGTCGTTCGGCGCGACGAGGAACACGTTCTCGGGCTTGAGGTCGCGGTGCACGACGCGCGCGGCGTGCGCGGCCGCGAGCGCGTCGAGGACGCCGAGCACGATCCACACGGCGAGGTCGACGGGCATTCGCCCGCGGGTCATGCGCTCGCGCAGGGTCTCGCCGCGCAGCAGCTCCATCACCAGGTAGAGCTCGCCCTCGGGCGTCTTGCCGGCGTCGGTGACGCGCGCGATGCCCGGGTGCGCGATGGCCGCGGGCGCGCGCGCCTCGGCCTGGAAGCGCGCGGAGACGTCGGCGTCTTCGCCGAAATGCGCGTGCAGCACCTTGAGCGCCACCTCGGCGCCGGTGAACTTGTGGCGCGCGCGATAGACGACGCCCATGCCGCCCTGGCCGAGCGCGGGGCCGAGCACGTAGCGCCCGTCGACGACGCTGCCTTCACTCGCCACGATCGCTCGCCCTCCGCTCGACTCGAACGCGGCTGCGCGCGATCAAGCGCCTAGTTGAGGGACTGATCGCGGGCGCGCGCGGCGGCCGGCGCGGAGGCGGCGTCGGGCGCGGGGGCGCTGTCTTCGGTCGCCGCAGCGACCGCGCGATCGACCTCGGCGTCCATCTCGCCGAGGAGCGTCTTCTTCCACATGATGAAGTCGGCCGCGAGCGACCACAGCGGGTACGTGAACGTCGCCGGGCGGTTCTTCTCGATGAAGAAGTGGCTGTACCAGGCGGGCCCATAGCCGACGAACGGCGCGAGCAGGAGCCACCTCGGCCTGCCGAGGAGAGCCGCGGCGACGACGCCCATGACCGCGGTCGTGCCGATGAAGTGCGCCCTGCGCGTCGCCTTCTTCTTGTGCTCGCGCACGTAGAACGGCCAGAACTCCTCGAAGGTGGCGATGCGCTCGTCGGACATGGGACCTCGCTGACGGGATCGCTACGATGCCGCGGCGGCCGGCGCTTGTCACGCGGCGCGTGGCGCCGTGCGCGGCGCACGTGCCGATGGCCGCTTCGCGCGAACGATGGTATCGGCGAGCACCCTCCTCATGGATGCAGCGGACGTTCGGCGCGATCTCAAACGGCTCATGGTCGCGGAGCTGAACCTCGAAGGTAAGAAGCCGGACGACATCGACGACGCGGCGCCCCTCTTCGGCGCCGGCCTCGGCCTCGACTCGCTCGACGCGCTCCAGCTCGCGATGTCGATCGAGGAGCAGTTCGGCGTGCGCGTCCCCGAGGGCGAGGAGGCGCGCCCCGTGTTCGCGAGCGTCGACGCGATCGTCGAGTACATCGTCCGGACCAAAGGATCGTGACGCGCGAGCCGCCCCGCGCGCGCGACGCGAGGTCGTGCGCGTCTTCCTGACGGGCGTGGGCGCGGTCACGCCGCTCGCGCGCGGCGCCGGCGCGACGATGGACCGGCTCGTCGCGGGCACATGCGGCGTCGGCGCGCTCACGCTGTTCGACCTCGTGAACCCGCGCGCGCGCGTCGCGGCCGAGGTCGGGGGGCTCGTCGTCGCCGACGTCGCGCCGCCCGGGCGCGCCGCGGCGTGGTCGCGCACCGACGCGCTCGCGCTCCTCGCCGCGCGCGAGGCGCTCGCGTCGGCCGGGCTCGATCCGCGCGCGCACCCGACCGGCCTCGTCGTCGGCGGCAGCACGACGGGCATGTTCGAGAACGAGCTGCCGCTCGCGGCGATGTCCCGCGGCGGCGCCGTCTCGCCGATCGCGTCCGCCGCGTCGCACCCGCTGTCGGCGACGATGGATCGGCTGCGCGAGGCGATCGCCGGCCTCGGCCCGGCGGCGACCGTGTGCAGCGCTTGCTCGAGCGGCGCGAACGCGCTCGTCGTCGCGGCGACGTGGATCCGCCTCGGCCTCGCGGAGCGCGTGATCGCCGGCGGCGCCGACGGCCTGTGTCGCCTCACGTACGCGGGCTTTGGCGCGCTCGGCGCCCTCGCGCCCGGCCCGTGCAAGCCGTTCGACGCGAAGCGCGCCGGCCTGAACCTCGGCGAGGGCGCGGCGTTCGTCGTGCTCGAGTCGGAGCAGGCGGCGAGGGCGCGCGGCGCCGAGCCGATCGCCGAGCTCGCCGGCTGGTTCGTGGCGTCGGAGGCGCACCACATCACGAACCCGGACCCGAGCGGCGCCGCGGCGGCGCGCGTCATCGCCGAGGCGCTCGCGCGCGCCGGCGTCGCGCCGAGCGAGCTCGGGTACGTCAACGCGCACGGCACCGCGACGCCGCTCAACGACGCGATGGAGACGCGCGCGATCCACGCGGCGCTCGGCGAGTCCGTCGAACGCGTGGCCGTCTCATCCTCGAAGGGCCAGATCGGACACACCCTCGCGGCGGCCGGCGCCATCGAGGCGGTGATCACGGCGCTCGCCGTCGCGCGCGGGGTGCTCCCGCCGACGGTCGGCCTCGACGACGTGGACCCCGCGTGCGCGCTCGACCACGTGCGCGTCGCGCGGCGCGCGGCGATCCGCGCGGCGTGCTCGAACTCGTTCGGCTTCGGCGGCGGCGACACCGCGCTCGTGATGACCGAGCCGCGCGCGTTCGCGGCGGCGGAGACGCGGCGTGTGCAGGTCGTCGTCACGGGCGCGGCGACGGCGGGACCGCTCGGAGTGGGCGGCGGGGACCACGCGCTGGCGTACCTCGAGCCGAGCCCGAGCCCGAGCCCGAGCCCGAGCCCGAGCCCGAGCCCGAGCCCGAGCCCGAGCCCGAGCCTGAGCCCGAGCCCGAGCCTGAGCCCGAGCCCGAGCCTGAGCCAGAGCCCGAGCCTGAGCCCGAGCCCGAGCCTGAGCCTGAGCCCGAGCCCGAGCCTGAG
>DASYCF010000967.1:0-2032 GCA_036500365.1 Byssovorax sp. | reverse complement strand
CCGGCGGCAAGAACGTGACGGGGACCTGCACGCGAACACGGTCGTGGAGCGCCCGCTGGAGCGGGTCGCCGTCGCAGCACGGCGCGCGGGTCGCGCCGAAGCCCTCGGGCAAGGGCACGGCGGCGAGCGAGCCGATCATGCTGGCGGGCGCGGGCGCGGCGACGTCGAGCGCGGAGCACAGCCGCGCGCGCGCGGCGAGCACCTTCTCGCGGTTCGACGCGTACACGCTCGACCAGGCGCCGCCCGCCAGCGTCGGCAAGAAGCGCAGCGCCTCCGGCACGGCCAGGGCAGACGACGGGTCGAACGTGCCCATCCAGTCGAACTCGAGCCAGAGGCGCGGCCGATCGGCGCGCTCGGTGTTCGCGCCGTGGCTGATGACGGTCGGCCTCACGCGGTCGCGCCGATCCTCGCGCACGTGAAGGAACGCGACCGCCTTCGGCGCGCAGACCCATTTGTGCAGGTTCCCCGTGTAGTACGCGGCGCCGAGCGCCTCGAGGTCGAGCGGGAGCATGCCGGGGGCGTGCGCGCCGTCGACCAGCACGTCGACGCCGCGCGCCTGGATCTCCTTCACGAGGCGCGCGATCGGGAAGACGAGGCCGGTCGGGCTCGTCACGTGATCGAGCAGCGCGAGGCGCGTGCGCGCGCCCACCTTGGCGAGCACGGCGGAGATGACGTCGTCGTCCGACGCGAGCGGGAAGGGCACGTCCGCGACGACGACCGACGCTCCGGCGCGCGCTGCCACGTACTCGAGCGCGTTCTTGCAGGCGTTGTACGCGTGTGTCGTCGTGACGAGATCGTCGCCCGGCGCGAGGTCGAGCGAGCGCACGACCGCGTTCACGCCCATCGTCGCGTTCGCGACGAAGACGGTGCCCGCCGCGTCCGCGCCGACGAACGCGGCGACCGCCTCGCGCGCGGCGTCGAGCAGCGGCTCGAGCTCCTGCATGAAGAAGCGCACGGGCTCGCGCTCCATCCGCTCGCGCACGGCCGCCTGCGCCGCGAGCACCGGGCGCGGGCACGCGCCGAACGAGCCGTGGTTCAAGAACGCGACCTCGGGCTCGAGCGTCCAGTGGGACAGAAGCGACGACGGCATCGACGTCTCTTACTCGTTCGACGACGCGCGCGCACTGAGGCGGGCGATCGGCGCCGATACGTGCCCGCTCGCGTTGTCGGCGTGCTCAATGCACTGGAGTGCGTTTCCGCGCGCCTCCTAGCGATCGGACCCGTCTCGACGCCGATCGCCTTCGCCTCAGACGGTGATGCCGAGATCCCGTTCGGAGCAGGACGAGCACCTACTTCGGCGGGCGCATCTTCGCCGGGTCGACTTGGACGTCGCGCTCGACGTGCGTGAACACGATCACGCTGCGATCGCCGTTCGGCTCCTCGAGCACGACGCGGACGACGGCCCAGAGCTCGTGCCCGAAGGTGAGCTCGATCGATTTGACCGCGCGCTTCACGTCGTCGGGCCTGGGCGCGAGGGTGAGCACGAGCGCGGGCGACCGCGACGCGACGTGGACGTCGTAGCGCGCGCGGAGCTTCTCGAGGTCGCCGCCGAGGAGCACCATCATGTCGCCGAGCACGGGCGCGAACCGGCCCGCCGCTGCCTTGCCGACGGTGCCGCCGCCGCCCGGCGTCGTGTACGAGAAGCCCTCGGGGCCGACGAAATACACGACGGCGTCCGGCGGCTTGAGCTCCCAGCGCAGCCGATCGGGGCGCACGAGCGTGAGCTCGCCCGCGCTCGTCACGCTCGTCGCGAGGAGGCCGATCGTGCGCTCCTGCGTGAACGGCGCGGCCAGCGTCTTCACGCCGGCGCGCGCCTTCGTGACGTCGGCGAGGGCGTCGCTCGTCGCGTCGGCGCGCGCGTCCGAGGAGAGGGACGCGAGCGCGAAGCCGAGCCCGACGAGGAGCGCGCGAAAGTGCCGGCCGTCGTCGGGGTGCGCGAGCCCGCGCGTAAGGAATCTTGGCGCGGAAATCGACGAGGTGGTCGACCTCGCCGTGCTCGAGCGCGTCGGCGGCGAGGGCGTCGAACGCCTTC
>DASYCF010000966.1:0-2717 GCA_036500365.1 Byssovorax sp. | reverse complement strand
CGCCATCCTCAGGGCCGACGTCGACCTGCCGCCCTGAAGCTGTGGCAGGCGGTCAACGCGCGGCCGCGGTCCATCGGCCGGGGGTGTCGTGCGCGTGAGCGACTGAAGCCGTTCCGTACAGGGGAGCTCGGGAAGCTTTCGTCAAGGACGCGCTCGAGGTGTGCCAAATCGGCAGTCCCGACCCGCGCTTCCCGCGCGTTCTTGCGCGCTTCTCGCGGCGAAGCTCGGCGGCTCCCGCGGCGGCATCGTACGTGCTTGTCGAAGCAGCCAAGGGGTTGGTCCCAAGGAGTCCCATGGTCCAGTTCGTCAGGCACGCGTTCCCATGCTCGTTCGACGGCGACCTCGCGGGCAAGCCGCGCGTGCTCGTCGCCGACGACGACGCGCCGGTGCGCCGCGGCGTCTCGCTCACGCTGCGGAGGCGCGGCTTCGAGGTGGTCGAGAGCGAGAACGGCGCCGAGCTGTTCGACGCGATCGCCTCGTTCGCGCGCGAGCGCGTGAACCTCGCCGCGCCCGCGGCGTCGCGGCTCGATCTGGTGCTGACCGATCTGCGCATGCCGAAGTTCGACGGGCTCGAGGTGCTCGAGCTCCTGGCCGACGCGTGCTGGGACCTGCCCGTCATCCTGATGAGCGGCCTCTGCGACGCGTCGGTGCGCGCGCGCGCGGCGGAGCTCGGCGTCGGCTGCGTCCTCGACAAGCCGTTCAACGCGGAGAAGCTCGTCGCCGCCGTCGCGTCGCTCGTGCCGCTGCCGACGCGCTGACGCTCAAGCCGCGCAGATGCCGTACTCGGGCAGGATGTGGTTCACGATCTCGAGGCGGTGCATCTGCAGCGCGTCGTGGAAGAGCTTCCAGTCGCTGCGCAGGAACTCCGGCCGGTAGGCGAACTGCGCGTCGTCGTCGTCCTTGTCGGCGACGCCGAGCGCCTCGTGCTTCCACGATCCCTCGCCCTCGGGCACGTAGACGATGGTCTCGGGGCCGAAGCTGAACGAGCCCTTCTTGATCTGCTCGAGCCACACGCCGTGCCGACGCTTCTCGTCGTCGTCGATGATGCTGCAGAACAAGGTGCGGATGATCTCCTTGTCCATCATCCCGAGGCCGGGCGCGGGGTGGTCGATGTCGCCGGCGACGTAGCACTGGATGGCGCGGCACATCTGGTTCGCCGCGTCGACGAAGTCCTTCGGGTTGTCCCGCTCGATGCGCGTGCCGTGGCCGTTCGTGTAGCCCCACATGAGGTACGGCTTGTCGGGGTTGCCGAGCACGGTGCCGTGCCCGAGCGGGAGCGCCTTGTTGAGGAAGTAGCTCTGGAGCTTCTGCACGGTGGTCGTGTGGCTCTTGCCGTCGGGCCCCGTGATGTCGGTCGCGTGGTTGATCTCGTGCGAGATGCCTGCGAAGCCCTGGTGCGCCCACGTGTCGGCGTACACGTGCATCGTGATGCCGAGCCGGTGCAGCGCGTGGCGCATGCGCCTGCGATCGATGACCGACGCGATCATGTCGCGCGCGACGTAGCTGTTCGGGCGGCACACGAGCTTCTCGATGAACGGTCCGTCCGGATCCTGGCCCGCGGGCAGGCCGCCGTTGCCGGGCAGGAAATGAAAGGGCACCCACACGAGGTGATCGGCGAGCGCCTCGAAGTTCCGGTAGTCGAGCATCTTGTGCGCGGAGCTGATGCGCGCGTACATCGCGCCGTTGTCGAACTCGACCGCGCCGTCGTTCACCGCGTCGTCGACGTACTGCGAGGCGTGCGCGACGATCGACGCCTCGCCCGGCGCGAGCCCGCCGAGGCGCGCGACGACGTAGGTGACCGCGTGGTGGAAGTCGATCTGCATGGCGCAATCTTTCGGGCAACGGCGCGAGCCGTCAACGGTGCGCGCCGAGGCGAGCCGTGTACGCTTCGCGCGCCATGCATTTCGACGACATGCCCGTCGCGCCCGGCGGGGAAGGCCTGCTCGGGCACAACGGCGCGTTCCGACGAGACCGCCTCGGCATGCTCGCGCTCATGGCCAAGACGGGCGCGCCGATGCTCCGCCTGTCGCTGCCCTTCCCCGGCATCCGCGCCGCGACGATCGCGTCACCCGAGATCGTGCAAGAGGTGTTCGTCGAGAAGGCGAGGCACTTCGTGAAGTCGGACATGCTCCGCTTCAGCCTGTGGAACCTCGCGGGCGAGGGGCTGTTCACGTCGAACGGCGAGCTCTGGAGGCGGCAGCGGCGGCTCCTCGCCCCGCTCTTCACGCCGAAGGCGCTCGAGGCGTACGCGGGCGACATGGTCGCGTGCGCGATCCGCGCGGTCGAGTCGTGGGGCGAAGGAGGCGCGCGGTCGCTCGCGCACGACACGACGAACCTGACGATGAGCATCGCCGGCAAGACGCTGTTCGAGGCCGACACCTTCTCCGAGGCGGACGACATCGGCCGCGCGCTCACGGTCGCGCTCGGGTGGACGGGCTACATCATCGGTCGGCCGTTCGCGCTCGCGCACATCGCGTCGAAGCGCGCGCTCGAGCGGCTCGCCGAGCGCGCGCCCGCTCCGCTCGACGGCGCGCTCGCGAAGGCCGCCGCTCGCCTGCAAGGCCCCGTCGCGCTCGTGGGCGCGCGCGGCCGCGAGCTCGCCGCCGCGATCGCGACGCTCGACGACCACGTGCAGCGCATGATCGACGATCGACGGCGCGCCGGGCTCGACGCGCGCGCGGATCTCATGAGCCGCCTCCTCGCCGCGCGCGACGAGG
>DASYCF010000965.1:0-8745 GCA_036500365.1 Byssovorax sp. | reverse complement strand
GACCCCGTGTCGATCTCCGCGCTCAATGGGCCGCCGTCGGCGCCGCACGCCGCGCCGAGGCCTCCGCCTCCGCCGCCGCGCCGCAGCGGCGAGATGGCCGCCGTCGCCGCCGACGGCGCGCCCGCCGCGGCCGACGGGTTCGACGAGGTCGAGGACTGGCGCAGGGTCTACGAAGAGTTCCTCGCCGTGAAGAAGCAGTGCAACGAGCCGACGCAGGCGCTCACCTTCGAGAAGTTCAAGGGCACCCTGCAGCGCAACAAGGAGGCGCTCGTCGCGCGTCACGCGTGCAACCGGGTCAAGTTCACCGTCTACGTGAAGGACGGCAAGGCGGCGCTCAAGGCGTCGCCGGTGAAGTGATGCGTCGGCTCGCGTCCGCGACGGCGCCGCTGCCGCGGGCCTTGATCGCCGCGCTCGGATCCGTCGCGGCGAGCCTCGTCGCGGCGCCCGCGCTGGCGTCGAGCGGCGTCGACTCGCCCGAGAACGGCGTCGTGCAGATGGGCCGCGGGAGCGCGTGGGTCGCCAAGGCCGACGACCCGCTCGCCGCGCACTACAACCCCGCAGGCCTCGCGAACCAGGCCACGGGCGTGCACCTCGGCGC
This sequence comes from Byssovorax sp., assembly GCA_036500365.1. Lineage (GTDB taxonomy): Bacteria > Myxococcota_A > Polyangia > Polyangiales > Polyangiaceae > DASYCF01. Next base: position 8,147 of record DASYCF010000965.1, on the reverse strand, counting down.
GTCGCTCATGTTCGCGTCGCGCTGCTTCACGCGCGTCGATCCGAACGGCCAGCCGATCTCGCCGGGGCAAGGGCTGCCGGCGCCGGGCACCGCGGGCGGGCCGACGGCGGCGACGTGCGCGAACGGCTTCACGCCGAACCCCCAGCTCGCGTTCGCGTGGCGCATCACGCCGAAGCTCGCGCTCGGCGTCGCCGTCGTCGCCCCGCACGCCGTGGGCGACAACGACTTCGGCGAGACCGTGAGCTACGTGAACTCGTTCGGTTCGAAGACCGCGGAGCCGGCGCCGAACCGGTACCTGCTCGCGTCGAGCTCCGGCATCATCATCGAGCCGACGATCTCGGTCGCGTACGCGCCGATCCCGGGCCTCTCGTTCGGCGCCGGCTTCGTGTGGGGCGTCGTGACGGCCGACGACGTGACGTTCGCCGAGTCGGTGAGCGCGCGCGCGGGCCAGCCGCCGACGGACGACTTCTCGACGCGCGGCGACGCGCGCGCGGACCTCAGCGTGAAGGATCTCTTCGTGCCGGGGTTCGTGCTCGGCGTGCTCTGGTCGCCCACGTCGAACGTCGACGTCGGCGGCGCGTTCAAGTACCTGACGCCGGTCGACGCGCACGGCGATCTCACGCTGACGACGAACTACTTCGCCGCGTCGGGCCAGCCGAACTCGACCCCGTGCGCGACGTGCACCGTGAACGCGCCGGGCGCCGGGCACCTGCACTTCGACCTCCCCGCCGAGCTCCGCATCGGCACGCGCTTCCACGTGCCGCGCGCGAACGTCGAGGGCCCGAAGTGGTCGCGCCGCGAGGGCCACGTGGCCGACTCGATGAGCCAGGATCTGTTCGACGTCGAGGTCGACCTCACGTGGGCGCACAACAGCCCGGTGCAGACGTTCGAGCTCCGCTTCCCTTCGGGCGCGAACGCGATCCCGGTGCCGCCGGGGACCGTGCCCGCGAACGGCGACATCATCCGCAACTGGCGCGACGTCATCGGCGCGCGCGTCGGCGGCGACTACGTGGTGCTGCCGAACCGACTCGCCGTGCGCGGCGGCGGCTGGTTCGAGACGAAGGGCCAAGACGACAAGGACCTCCAGCTCGACTTCGACCTCGCGCAGAAGTTCGGCCTCGCCCTCGGCGCGACGCTGCGCCTCGGCCCGGTCGACGTGTCGGTCGCGTACCAGCACACGTTCATCGGCACGCTCGACAACTGCACGACCACGGCCGGCAAGACGACGTGCGACGGCGAGGTGCACGCCCTCTCGGGCGACGTGAGCGCCGGCTTCCGCAGCCGCCAGCCCGTGAACGACGGCTCCCTCGAAGAGAGCATGAACGAGGTCGCGCTCGGCGGAACCCTCCGCTTCTGAGCGGCGACCGGGCGTCGGCCGGCGGCGTCCTTTCGGGCGCCGCACGGCCACGGGTGCGTCAGTCGGTGCCGACGATGTCGGTCGAGATCCAGCGGATGAGCAGCTGGCGGTCGACCAGCGGGAGCGTCTGGCAGCCGGAGGTCGGCATGCAGCTGCCGCAGGGTGACGTCGCGCTGTCGACCTTCTCGTCGACGAGGCTCGTCGAGGTGTTGCCCGTGACGATGTAGGTGCGGCCCGGGCACGAGCCCGCGAGGTTCGAGGCGATGCCGATGATGCCCGACGCCGTCGCCGTCGCCGCGGTGGTCCCGGAGCCGAAGAAGTTCGGCGAGAAGCCGCTCGAGTGGCAGCCCGGCTCGCACCCCGACGTCCCGAGGAACGGGATGATGTTCAGGCGATACGACGTCTTCACGTAGATGCTGAAGCTCTGGTTCGACGTGCGCCCCGCGGCCGCTCCCGTGAGCCGGTCCGTGAGCGAGTCCGTCAGGGTGATGCTGAGGCCCGAGTAGCTCCCGTTCGTTCCGCCCGTCGCCGCGGCCGCGAGCGGGGTGCCGGAGACGACGCCCGCCGCCGAGAGCCCGAGGCCAGTGGGCAGCGTCGAGCTCGTCGACCAGGACAGCGGCGTCGTGCCGTTGGTCTCGGTCAGGGTGTCGGTGTACGCCGCGTTCGCCTTCGCGCTCGGCAGCGTCGTGCTCGAGGTGATCGCCGGCGCAGGCGCGATGGCGCGGAGGTCATACAGTCGGTTCGCCGAGCCGCCCGCCGTGTCGGTCACGGTGAGGGTGAACTCGGGGCGCTGCCCCGCGGTCGTCGGCGTCCCGGCGACGCTCGCCGAGGCGGCCGCCGTCGTGAGGTTGACGCCCGTCGGCGCCGCGCCCGCCCACGAGATCGCGTACGGCGGGTCGCCGCCGGAGATCGTGACGGTCTGCCCGTACAAGACGGCGACGGTCGAGTCGGGGAGGCTCCGCGCCGCCGGGTTCACGCCGAGCGGCGGCGGGCTCGCGAACGCGCTCGTGTTGTCGGTGAGGACGATCGCGGTCGTGCAGCGCTTGTTCGTGTTGCAGAGCCCCGAGGCGCAGTCCGCGCCCGCGCTGCACTTCTTGCCGACCCCGCAGCCAGGGCACGCGCCGCCGCCGCAGTCGGTGTCGGTCTCGGCGCCGTTCTGGACGAGGTCGGTGCACGTCGACATCGCGCACGCGTTGTTCTTGCAGACCTTGTCGATGCAGTCGGCGCCCGACAGGCAGCGCTTGCCGTCCACGCAGGCGGGGCACCTGAGGCCGCCGCAGTCCACGTCGGTCTCGTCCTCGTTCCTCACCGCGTCGGTGCAGGTCGGCGCGGCGCAGGTGTGGCTCGCGCACACGAGGCTCGAGCAGTCGTTGCCGGTGACGCAGGCGAAGCAGGTGCCCGCGCCGTCGCAGTGGCCGGCGGAGCACGGCGAGTCGAACGCGTCCGGCGTCTGCGTCGGCGCGGCGACGCCGTTCGAACCGACGGCGCACGCCGCCGTGGTGCAGTCGTTCGCGTCGGCCGGCACGTCGAGGAGATCGTTGATCGACGTCGTGCCGCCGCTGCCGTCGCACACGATCTGCTGGCAGTCGCCCGGCGTCTGCATCGTGACGGGCGTGTCGTCGGGCGCGAAGTCGAAGCCGCACACGCCGGTCGTGCACGTGCGCGTCTGACACTCGTTGTCTGCGCCGGGGCAGTCCATCGAGGTGAGGCAGTCGACGCAGCCGCCCGACGCGTCGCACAGCTGATGGCCGTTGCCGCACATCATGCCGATGGAGACGGGCGTCTGCGTCGGCTGATCGACGCCGTTGCCGTCCTCTTGACACGACGGCGTGTAGCAGTCGCCCATCGCGGTCGGCACGTCGCCGGGCGCGTTGATCGTGATGATGTTGCCCATCCCGTCGCACACGTTCGACAGGCAGTCGCCGGCCGTCTGCTGGGACGCGGGCGTGTCGACGGTCGCGAAGTCGACTCCGCAGACTCCGCCCTGGCACGTCGCGACCTCGCACGGCGTCGGCGGGGCGGGGCAGTCGTTCGGCGTCTGGCAAATGCCGCCGCCGGAGCCGCCCGTGCCGCTCGTCGCGCCGCCGGTGCCCGCGGTCGCGCCGCCGGTGGAGCCGACCTCGCCGCCGCCCGCGCCGCCTTCGCCGCCCGCGCCGGTGGTCACCTGCGAGCCGGTGGTGTGCGTCGACGACGAGCTCGCGCGCGTGCTGGAGCCGTGCATCGTCCCCTCGCCGCCGCCGCCCGCCGCGATGTTGCGCGTGTCGGAGGTGCCGCTCGAGCAGCCGAACGCCGCCGCGCCCGCGGCGACCGCGAGCGCCAGAGGAAGCCCGAGACCCCACACCCAGCTCGAACCCGAACGTGCCCTGCCGTACGCCATGACAAGCCTCCTCGCAGCTCATCGCACCGTACGCGATCCGGGTCAGCTTGCGGAAGGCGGGAGCGAGGCCGCGCGCGCGGGGCGGCGAAATCTCGAGCGGCGACGCGAGCTCAGGAGCCGGTTCGAATCCACGCGTAGGCGCCCTTCAGCACGGCGTCGATGTCGCGCGGCAGGCCGTGACCCATCGGGCCGAGGCTCACGAACTTCGCGTCGAGCCCGCTCGCGGCGAGCTTCGCGGCGGCGCGCTGCATGGTGCGCCTCGCGCCGTCGTAGTCGCCGCACGCGAACACGGCGCGCTCGATGCCTGCGGCGCGCAGGCGATCGGCGGGAGGGTCGACGGCGGCGCCGAGGAAGACGACGCCGCGGAAGCGCGCCACGCCGTCGAGCAGCACGTCCCGCGCGAGGTACGCGCCGCGCGAGTAGCCGACGAGCACGTCGCCCGCGTGATCGACCCTCGCGCCGACCGCCGCGTCGACCGCGACGAGCGCCGCGGCGACGGCGTGCGTGCGCGCCTCCTTCGGGCCCGCCCAATCGAACGCGTCGCCGCAGCGCGCGTTGCCCGCGGGGCACACGAGGAAGCTCGCCTCGCGGCCCGAGCTCTGCACGGCGTCGCAGACGTCGCTCGGGTCCATGCACATGCCGTGAAGGAACACGACGAGCGGCGCGCGCCCCCCGCCGCTCTCGGGTCGGTAGACGTCGACGCGGCCGTCCTCGTCCTCGAGGTGCCGCGGTGACGTAGCGGGCTCGGGTGCGGGCTCGGGCTCGGGAGCGGGCTCGGGCTCGGGAGCGGGAGCAGGCTCGGGCTCGGGCGCGGAGACGGACGCGCGGGGGGCGGGCGCGAGATGGACGCAGCTCGACACGGCGCACGCCATCGCGGCGGCGCGCGCGAGGCGGGGCCTCGACAGCGACATGGTGAGGGTGACTCCCCGGCGGCTCCGCGCGCAGCGGGGCGCTGCGCGCTCGCACGCACGCGAGCCGCCGGCGGTCCGCGCGCCGTCTGCGCCGCCGTTCGATTGGGTGTCGCGCCGCCCGCCGAAACTGTGACGACGGTGGACGCGGCGACGGCCAGCGCTTAGATCAACGCGCTCCTATGACCACTGCCGAGGCTCGCAACGTCATCATCATCGGCTCGGGCCCCGCGGGGCTCACCGCGTCGATCTACGCCGCTCGCGCCAACCTGAAGCCGCTCCTCATCGAGGGGTTCAGCGCCGGCGGCCTCATCCCCGGCGGCCAGCTCATGTTCACGAGCGACGTCGAGAACTACCCCGGCTTCCCGTCGAAGGTCACCGGCCAAGAGCTCATGCAGCGCTTCCGCGATCAGGCGGAGCACCAGGGCACCGAGATCATCACCGCCGACGTGAGCAAGGTCGACTTCTCCCAGCGCCCGTTCAAGGTCTGGGTGGATGACACGCTCCACCTCGCGAAGACCGTCATCATCGCGACCGGCGCGCGCGCGAACTACCTCGGCCTGCCGAGCGAAGAGGCGCTGAAGAACAAGGGCGTGAGCGCCTGCGCCGTCTGCGACGGCGCGCTCTTCCGGAACCAGGAGGTCGCCGTCGTCGGCGGCGGCGACACGGCGATGGAAGAGGCCGCGTACCTCTCGGGCCTCTGCAGCAAGGTCACCCTCGTGCACCGCCGCGACGAGTTCCGCGCGTCGAAGGCGATGGTCGACCGCGTCATCAACAACCCCAAGATCAACGTCCTCTACAGCCACGCGATCGACGAGGTGCTCGACGTCGCGAAGGACGAGGTCACCGCCGTGCGCGTGAAGAACCTCAAGACGGGCGAGAAGAACGTCGTCCCCGTCGGCGCGATGTTCGTCGCCATCGGCCACACGCCGCTCGTCGACCTCTTCGTCGGCCAGCTCGACCAGCAGCCGAACGGCTACCTCAAGACCGTGCCAAACTCGACGCGCACGAGCGTCCCCGGCGTGTTCGCCGCGGGCGACGTGCAGGACTGGGTCTACCGCCAGGCCGTCACGGCCGCGGGCACCGGCTGCATGGCGGCGCTCGACGCGGAGCGCTGGCTCGCGAACGAGGGCGGTCATTGAGCGACCGCGCCGACGCGGCGCGCGAGCTCGCCGAGCTCACCCGATCGGTCCGCGCGTTCGTCGAGTGGCACGAAATGACGGGGACCGACGGCCTGCCCCTCGCAGGCCGCTTGCCCGTCGTCGAGAGCGACTCCGCCGCCGCGGGGCACGATGCCGAAGCGGATCCGCGGCCCGAGCCGCTGGCCGCACCGGCCGCGCCCGAGCGACGCGCGCCGCCCGCGCAGACCACGGCTGATCTCGCCCCCGCGCGCGCGCCCAATCGCGCTCGCGCCGAACCTCTCGCGGCCGCCGCGGATGACGACCGCGTGACGCACCTGGCCCTCCTCGCCGAGCGCACGCGCGGCTGCGACAAATGCGTCCTCTGCCAGCGCCGCAAGCAGGCCGTCTTCTCGCGCGGAGATCCGTTCGCGGAGCTCTGCTTCATCGGCGAGGGCCCCGGCGCCGACGAGGACGCCCTGGGCGAGCCGTTCGTCGGCAAGGCCGGGCAGCTCCTCGACCGCATGATCGCCGCGATGGGCTATGCGCGCGACGACGTCTACATCTGCAACGTCGTGAAGTGCCGCCCGCCCGAGAACCGGAAGCCCGAGCCCGACGAGGTGGCCGCGTGCATGCCCTACCTCCACGAGCAGATCGCGCGCGTCCAGCCGAAGGCCATCGTCGCCCTCGGCGCGAGCGCCGTGCAGGGCCTCGTCGGCACCAGCGAAGGCATCACGCGCCTCCGCGGCAAATGGAAGCTCTACAAGGGCACCATCCCCGTCATGCCCACGTTCCACCCCGCATACGTCTTGCGCCAACCCGCCGCCAAGCGCGAGGTCTGGGACGATCTGCAAGAGGTGATGCGGATCCTCGGCCGAGCGCGCCCTCGCTGACCACCGCGGTCGGAGGGGCATCCCGATCGCCGGGCCTCGGCCGACGCGTCAGCGGGAGCGCGGCGCGCTCGCGGGGAGGCGGTCGTCGCCGTCGCGGCGGGTCGTGCCGTCGCGGTCGAGCTGCTCGAGCAAGAGGATCGCCTGGCGCCGGCCGAGGCCAGAGAGGTCCTTGAACGCGGCGATGGTCATGCGGCCGTCCTTCGCCAGCAGCGCGACGACGCGCGATTTGAGCTCGTCGTAGCTCGCCCGTGAGAACCAGAGGTCACCCGCGTGCACGGCGGCGGCGTCGCGGACGAGCTTCGCGAGGGCGGCCTTCACGGCGCGCGGCTCGGCGCTCGTCGCGACGCCGGCGGCGTGCTCGGTCACGCCCTTCAGCGCGGCGACCTCGAGCGCGGCGCGCGCCCTCTCGAGGGTCTCGGCGGCGGCGCTCGCCTCCTCCGCGCCGACGAAGGTCGCCATGCGCGCGACGTCGCCCTCGACGACGATCACCGCGACTCCGCTGTCGCGGGTCGCGATCTGCTTGCTCCCGCGGCGCTCCTTCGCGCGCGCGATCGCGTCCTCGGCCACGTCGGCGCCGGCGCGCGCCGCGAGCTGCGCGCGCAGGGTCTCGAGCGGCATGCCGCGATCGAGGGGCGCCTTGGCGTGGTGCCCTGCGACGAGGGCGGCGGCGCGATCGGCGAGCTCCTCGAGCGCGGCGGGCACGGCCCAACCGACGAGGCGCGCGCGCTTGCCGCCGGCCGCGGACACGGCGGCGATCTCGCCGCGCGCGAGGAGCTGGTCGGCCGCGCGTCGAAGCGCGGGCGCGTCGATCGAGAAGCGCGCGGCGACCGCCGTCGACGGGAGCGCGCGCGGCGACGCCTCCTCGACGAGCAGGCGCATCGCGCGCGGCGCGTCGTCCTTCGCGAGCGCGCCGAGGACCTCCGCGCGCTGCTTGCCGACGTGCCTCCGCGGCGGCTCTGCGTCGAGCACCACGCCGCCGCCGACGACGGCGCCCGACGGACCCGCGACGTCGTGCCCGCGCAGCACGAACCGATCGCCGCCGAACGCGACGAGCGGCTTGCCGAGGCGAAGGCGGGCCGTCACGACGTCGTCGAGCGCGGCGCCGAGCTCGAGCCGCGCGGGCGCGCGCGCCGTGCCGAGGTGGACCTGCACCGTCTGCCCGTCCTTCGCTGCGCACGGCGATCGCAGCGCGACGTCGAGCCTGCGCGTCGCGGCCGCGCCGGGCGCGGGCGTGAGCACGTCGCCGCGCCGCACGTCCTCGAGCGCGACGCCCGCGAGGTTCACGGCGAGGCGCGTCGGCGACGCGGCGATCTCGACCGCGTGATCGTGCACGTGCAGCCCGCGCGCGCTGGTGTCGACGACGCCGCGATCGGACGACAGCGCGAGCGCGTCGCCGACCGACAGCTTGCCCTCGACGAGCGTGCCCGTGACCACCGTGCCGGCGCCCTTCACGCTGAACGCGCGGTCGACCGAGAGGCGCGCGCGCGCCGCCGT
>DASYCF010000964.1:0-6468 GCA_036500365.1 Byssovorax sp. | reverse complement strand
CCGCGGCTGCGTCGAGTTCATCGAGGTGCTCAAGCTCGACGTCGCGTTCCTCTACGATCTCCTCGGCGCGTCGCAGGAGCACAAGATCAAGCCGAAGAAGTTCGCGCAGACCGACATCGACGAGGTCATCATCGGCCACACCAACGAGGCCGAGTACAAGAAGCTCCTGAACAACGAGTTCATGGAGGCCCTGCGCGACCGCACGATCAAGATCGACATCCCGTACATCACCAAGGTGTCCGAGGAGATCCGCATCTACGAGAAGGACTTCGGCAAAGAGAAGATCAAGGGTAAGCACGTCGCCCCGCACACGCTCGAGGTCGCGGCGATGTGGGCCGCGCTCACGCGCCTCGAAGATCCGAAGAAGCACAACCTCTCGCTCGTGCAGAAGATGAAGCTCTACGACGGCAAGGTCCTGCCCGGCTACACGCAGGACACCGTGAAGGAGCTCCGCAAGGAGACGACGCGCGAGGGCATGGAGGGCATCAGCCCCCGCTACGTGCAGGACAAGATCTCGAACGCGCTCGTGAACGACATGGGCGAGGGCACGATCAACCCGTTCATGGTGCTGAGCGAGCTCGAGAAGGGCCTGCGCCACCACTCGCTCATCACGGCCGACGACGAGCGCAAGCGCTTCACCGAGTGCATCGGCATGGTGAAGCGCGAGTACGAAGAGATCGTCAAGAACGAGGTCCAGCGCGCGATCAGCGCCGACGAGGACGCGATCCAGAAGCTCGCGGCGAACTACATCGACTCGATCAAGGCCTACACCTTGAAGGAGAAGGTGAAGGACCGCTTCACGCGCGAGGACGTCGAGCCCGACGAGCGGCTGATGCGCTCGATCGAGGAGAAGATCGACATCCCCGAGAACCGCAAGGAGGACTTCCGGCGCGAGATCATGAACTACATCGGCGCGCTCGCCGTCGACGGTAAGCGCTTCGAGTGGCACACGAACGACCGCCTCCGCCGCGCGCTCGAGCTCAAGCTCTTCGAAGATCAGAAGGACGCGATCAAGCTCCAGACCCTCGTGTCGAGCGTCATCGACAAAGAGACGCAGGAGAAGATCGACATCATCAAGACGCGCATGATCAAGTACTTCGGCTACAACGAGGTCTCGGCGCGCGACGTGCTCGACTACGTGGCCAGCATCTACGCGCGCGGCGACGCGAAGTAGCGTGCCGCGAGCCGTCGCCTGGATGTGCCTCGCGAGCCTCGCGCTCGCGGGGTGCGTCACGTACCTCGGCCACGCGAAGCGCGCCTACGCGCAGGGGATGTACCTCGAGGTGGCCGAGGATCTCGGCCGCCACGAGGAGGACGTGCCGTACATGAGCCCGCGCGAGCAGGTCGACTACGGGCTCTACCGCGGGCTCGCGCTGGCCGAGCTCGGCGATCCGGCGAGCTCGCGGCGCTGGCTCGAGTACGCGCGCACCGTCGGCTGGGACAACCCGGGCGCGCTCTCGCAGACGCAGCAGGTCGTGCTCGAGCGGTCGCTCACCGACGTGCTGCGACGCCTCGCCGCCGGGCCGCCGCCGCGCGCGGGTCGGTCGCTCGGGGACCTGTGCGCCGCGGATCCGGCGAGCTGCCCCACGGTGGACGGCCCGCCGCGCGCGCTCAGCCCTTCGCGCTGAGCCGAGCGACCTCGCGCTCGAGCGCCGTGACCTGACGCTTCAGGTCCTTGAGCTCGTCTTGCGTGGCGAGGCCGAGCGCCCTCGCGAACTGCTCCTTCTGCTCGTCGGTGAACGTCTGCACGCGGCCGGGCAGGCTCACGGCCGTCATCACGAGCTGCATGAACCGCGGGTCCTGCATGAGCTTCGCGACCGCCGGGTTCCCCGCGAGCCGCATGCCCTCCTGCAGGAGCTTCTCTTTCAACGCCATGGGGCGCCGAGCGTATCAGGCCGGCCGGAGGCGCGCGCGCATCCACGACTCGACGAGCGGCCACACCGAGAGCGGCGCGTCGCGTCCGACCACGAGATCGATGTGCCCGCACGGGAGCACGCGGTAGGTCTTGTCGGTCGAGCGGCTGCGCGCGAACGCCGGCTCGACCGACGCGGGCGGCGCGAGGTCGTCCTTCGCGCCTGCGACGACGAGGAGCGGCTTGTCGAGCGCCTCGAACGCCTCGGCGTAGCCCGAGAGGCCGCCGAGCCTGTGGCCCGAGCGCCGCGACTCCGCCGCCATCAAGAACATGTTGCGGAGCACCGTGATCGAGCCCGCGTCCATCGCGAGCGAGAAGTGTTGGCCGAGGACGACGCGCTCCATCGAGCCGGGCGCGAAGCCGCGTATCGGGCTCGGAAACAGCGGGCTCTCGACGAACATGCGCGCGACGCGGACGACCTCGCCGACGCTCTTCAACGGGAGCGCGCCGTCGCCGAGGCCCGCGCGCCGATCGAGCCCGAGCAAGACCTTGCCGAGTGCGGTGAGCGCCCACGACCCGCGCGTGAACTGGTACGGGCTGCCGAGCGACGCGACGCCTGCGAGCGCGTCGCCCAGCGTCGTCGACGCGGCGTAGCCGACGAGGCCGCCGAGCGAGTGACCGACGTAGAACACCGGCCGCCCGCCCGAGAGGCGCTGCACTTCGGCGACCGCCGCGGGTACGTCCTCGCGCACGAACTCGCTGACGTGCTTCGGCCTGCGCGCGCCGAGGTGCCGCGAGCGCCCGTGGCCGCGGAGGTCGAGGTTGAAGACGTCGAAGCCGGCGCGCGCGAGGTGGTTCGCGAAGCTCCGCGCGGGGAGGTGCCAGGCGTAGCGGTTCTGACCGTAGCCGTGCACGAGGAGTACCGGCGCAAGTGTTCCGCCCTCACCGGCGGCGGCGCGCTTGCGGATCATCGCGAGCGGCACCTCGTCGCCGGAGGAATGCGCACGGGTTACGACGAGTTGCTTGACGAAGCTCGTTCGCTCGTCGCGATCGATGGTCTGCTCGACCCGTTTTTCGCTGAGGATCATCGGCGCGAGGCGGCGCACGCCGCGCGTCTTAGGGCTAGCATGACGCGAGCGGGTTGGGATAACTTCGGCTCGATTGACGTAGAACCGGCCGCGCGCGCATCGAGCGCGCTCCCGCCGCGCCGCCGTTTTCGGCCGCGAAGCGACGACCTCGCGGAAAAATCTGAGGACGTTGCGGGAAAACCCAGCGGACGGTTAAGCAACAGGGGCGGGGCCGGCGGACGAGCGGCCGTCATCCGCCCTCGCAAGGAGACGAACCCCATGTTGGCCAGTGACAACTCCGATTCCCACACGAGCGTCCTCGAGAACAACTTCAAGGCCCAGCCCCCGCGCACGGAGTGGGAGCTCGAGGCGTTCCTCGTGGCCATCCACAACAACATCCACGAGACGAACGGCTGGATCGTGAACCCGATGGGGTACGTCGTCATCAACGCGAACGGCACCCACGACAACCTCTTCCCGCCGCTCTACCTCGTCGCGTCGAAGGGCAAGACCACGGCGCTCCGCAACGCGCTCATGCACATGTACACGAACTCGCTCGGCGGCTTCGGCCCGACGCGCTCGGACGTGGACCAGATCTGGGGCATGCTCGACTCCGCTGCCGCCACGCGCTGAAGCACGCATCTGCGATGGGGCCGCGAGCGGCCCCAACCCCCGGGCGCTGACGCGCCCCATTGGCCGCCGCGCTGCCGGGTCCGGAACACCCGGCGGCTGCATGCGCCGCCGAGACCATCGAGCAGGGGAAGTCGCCGGCTCTTGCCGGCGCTTCGCGTTTTGTGACGCAGGGTGCCGTCGACGTGAGCCAAATCCGGGGCATGGGTGGCGCGTTTTGTGCGCACACGCGGCGGCGAGCGAGTAGATTCGCAGGTCGAACGTGAACCCCGATCGACCCCTCTACGCCCGCGCAGCGTTCGGTCGTCTCCTCACCGCCGCCCTCGTCGGCAGCGCGGTCGCCTCGTCCGCCGCCGCAGCGCGCGCGGATGACGCCGACGCGCCCAAGCCCGCTGACATCGCGCCGGCGCCCGCCGCGGTCGCCGTCGTCGCGCCGGTGAAGGACAAGCACGACCCGCGCGAAGACCCGATGAAGACGTACTACTTCATCGGCCTTCGCTACCGCGACGTCGTGGTGCCGAAGTTCATGATCGACATCTTCGCCGACGGCGGGACGACCGTGAACGTGCCGATGTTCGGGCCGGAGTTCTCGATGCACAAGAACCACTTCGAGTACGACGTCTCCGTCATGTACGGCGACTACTCGATGAACCCGTTCCTCTTCAAAGGGAAGAGCGACGGCACCGAGTCCTACGAGATCGTCTCGAGCTCGATGAAGGCGCTCTATTTCACGTTCGAGCTCCTCTACGCGTTCGACATCGACGACGCCGGCAAGTACGCGGTGCTCGTCGGCGGCGGCGCCGGCTTCGCGCCGATCTTCGGCAACCTGTACCGCAACCAGGCGTTCCCGAAGACGAACCCCGGCAACCCCAACGTCAACGACGTGAACCAGTGGCAGAAGTGCAACATGCCCGGTTCGCCGAACACGGTGGGGCCGAACGGCGCCGAGTACTGCGACCCGACGAACACGCACTACAACAGCTACGCCGAGCCGAGCTGGGCGAACGGCGGCTCCAAGCCGTTCATCTTCCCGTGGCTCTCGATCCCGCAGGTGAGCTTCCGCTATCGTCCCATCCACGAGGTGCAGCTCCGCGCGGACCTCGGGTTCTCGATCACGGGCTTCTACTTCGGGTTCTCCGGCGCGTACGGGCTGTGAAGCGCGGCGCGCTGCGCCTGCCGCCGCGGTACGAGATCGCGCGGCAGCTCGGCAAAGGCGGCGGCGGCGAGGTGTGGGCCGCGCGCGACCGCATCAGCGACCGGCGCGTCGCGATCAAGGTGCTCGCCGAGAACGCCCACGAGCGCGAGGCGCAGGCGCTCGTGCGCGAGGCGGTCGCGCTGTCGGGCGTCGAAGGGCTCGGCGTCCCGCGCGTGCTGCGCTTCGGCCGCCTCGCGGGATCGAACCGCCCGTACATGGTGCGCGAGCTCGTCGAGGGCGACAGCCTCGCCGGCAGGCTCGAGGCAGGCGCCGACGTCGCGGGGCTCGTCGCGGCGCTCGCGCAGGCGACCGATCAGCTCGCGCGCCTGCACCGCGCGCTGCTGCTCCACGGCGACATCAAGCCCGCCAACATCATCGTCGACGACGCCGGGCGCGCCACGCTCGTCGACCTCGGGCTCGCGGCGACCTGGCGTGAGGGCGGCGCGACGCCGCAGGGCCTCACGCCGAAGTTCGCCGCGCCCGAGCTCTTTCAGGGCGCACCGCTCACCGTTCGCGCCGAGGTGTTCGCGCTCGGCGCCACGCTCGCGTCGCTGCTCGCCGAGGGCCGCGGCCTCGACGCCGGCGCGCGCGTCGCGCTCGAGCAGGTCGCCGCGACCGCGACGCGCGCCGACGCGGGCGAGCGGTACCCGAGCGCCGACGAGTTCCGCAGCGCCCTCGCGCGGGCCGCCGGTCTCCGTGATTCGAAGCGCGACGGCGGGCCCCCCGCCTGGCCGATCGTCGGCCTCGACGCACCCGCCTCGCGGCTCCTCGGCGCCGTCGGCGCGCTGCGCCCCGGCGGGGGGTTGGTGGTCACGGGCCCGGCCGGCTCCGGACGGTCGACGCTGCTGCGTCGCATCGCCTGGTCGCTCGGCGTCGAGGGGCGCGCCGTCGCGTGGGTGACCGGCGCCGACAAGGCGCGCGTACGGGAGGAGATCGAGCTCGAGCTCGCCGATCTCGATGCGGGAGAGGTCGTCGCGCTCGTCGACGACGCGGACGCGCTCGACGCCGAGGATCTCGCGCGGCTCGACGCTGCGCGAGGACGCGGCGGCAGGCTCGTGCTCGCCGTCGGCGTCGACGCGGCGGCCGACGCGCTCCCGGGCGCGACGTTCGAGGTCTTCACGACGACGCCGCTCGACGCGGACGCGGCCGGCGAGCTCGTGCGGAGGACCGTCCCTTCGCTCGGTGACGCCGTGGTCGCGCACGTCGTCGCCCTCGCCGACGGTCGACCCGGGCGCCTCCGCGCGATCGTCACGCGGCTCGAGGGCGCGCCCGTCGCCGCGCCGGCGGACGTCGATCGCCTGCTCGAGCGCGAGTCGACCGGCCCCGTCACGGCGCGCGACGACATTCATCGGCTGCTCGACCGCGGACACTTCGAGGAGGCCGCCGACGTGCTCGCCCGGTACGAGGACGACACGTCCGCGAGCATCGGCGTCGCGCGCGCGCGCCTGCTCACGAACCGCGGCGAGACCGCGCGCGCGTCGCAGGAGCTCGAGCGCGTCGAGCAAGAGGCGACGTCGACCGGCGGCGCGCTCGCGGCGTCGTGGTTCGTGCAGTCGTCGCGCGCCGCCCTCCGCGCGGGGGACTACGCGGAGGTCGAGCGGCTCACCGAGGTGCTCCTTCGGCGGCTCGACCTCCCCGTGCTCGACGCGTCGGCTCACGACGCCGGCGCGCCGACCGCGCTCGCGGGCGGCGACGTGTCGCAGACGGCGCCGTTTCGCCAGCTC
>DASYCF010000963.1:0-2428 GCA_036500365.1 Byssovorax sp. | reverse complement strand
CGCATCGTGGCCGAGGACACGCGCCGCACGCGGCAGCTCCTCACGCACCTCGGCATCGCAGGCGGCGCGCTCGAGCGGCTCGACGCGCACGCCCGCGATCACGACGTCGCGCGCGTGGTCGAGGCGCTCGTCGGCGGCGCGCGCGTCGCGCTGGTCACCGACGCGGGGACGCCCGTCGTCAGCGACCCCGGCGCCGAGCTCGTCGCGCGGGCGGCCGACGCCGGCGTCGAGATCTTGGCGATCCCGGGTCCGAGCGCCGTCGTCGCCGCGCTCAGCGTGTCGGGCTTCGCCGGGTCGTTCCGCTTCGTCGGCTTCCTGCCGCGCGCGGGCGTCGAACGGCGCGACGCGCTCCGCGACGTGGTCGAGGCGCGCGACGTCGTGATCTTGTTCGAGTCGCCCGAGCGCCTCCGCGACACGCTCGCCGACCTCGCCGCGCCGACGCCGCAGCGCCGAGCGGTCGTCGCGCGCGAGCTCACGAAGCTCCACGAGGAGAGCGTCCGCGGCTCCCTCGCCGAGCTCGCCGCCCTCGACCGAGCGTGGATCGGCGAGATCACGCTCGTCCTCGGGCCGAGCGCGCCCGCCGCTGCGGCGACGCTCGACGAGGCCGCGATCGACGCGCGCATCGACGCCGAGCTCGCGCGCGGTCGCCGCGCGAAGGACGTGGCCGAGCAGCTCGCGCTCGAGACGAACCAGCCCCGCCGCGCCCTCTACGCCCGCGTCCTCGCCCGCAAGCGCTGAGGCGGGCGCTCGGCGCCGATACGGCTGCGCTCGCGGCAGCGCCGTGCTCAGCGTGCCGGAGCACGCTTCCGCGCGGCGCCACCGCGATCGCAGCCGTCTCGACGCCGATCGCCTTCGCCTCAGATGGTCCTGCCGAGTTCGGACAGCGCTGACGCGGGCGCCACGTCGCGCGTGGTTGGCGCCGGACCGAGTGGAGTGAGGTGGGGTTTGGGGCCGCTCGCGGCCCCATCGTCACGGACCGAGCAACGCGAGGTGGGGGTTTGAGGCCGCTCGCGGCCCCATCGTCACGGACCGAGCAACGCGAGGTCGGGGGTTGGGGCCGCTCGCGGCCCCATCGTCACGGACCGAGCAACGCGAGGTCGGGGTTTGGGGCCGCTCGCGGCCCCATCGTCACTGGCAGGTGGCGCCGAGGCAGGCGGCGAACTCGTTGCCGCAGGCGCTCTGGATGCAGCCGAAGTCGGCGCCGCACGTGACGAGGTTCGCCGCGGCGCAGTCGAGCACCTGGTCGACGAAGAACTGCACGTCGCTGCAGCCCTGCGCGACGCAGTTCGCGACGCACGACACGCTGAAGCCGGGCGGGTTCATCGTGAGGTCGATGCAGCCGAAGGCGCACGTGACGACCTCGAGGCAGCCGATCGGCGAGCAGTTGCCGCAGTCCTGCGGGCAGTTCGTGCACGTCTCGAACGCCTCGCACCTGCCGTTGCCGCAGACGCTGCAGACGCCGCAGTCCTGCTGGCACGACGAGCACGTCTCGCCGCCGCTGCACGAGCCGTCGCCGCAGCCCTGGCACATGCCGCAGTCGGCGGGGCACGTGAAGCAGTTCTCGGTCGCCGAGTCGCACCGGCCGTCGCCGCAGCGCGGGCACGCGCCGCAGTCGGGCGCGCACGAGAGGCAGTCCTCGCCGTCCTTGCAGAAGCCGTCGCCGCAGCTCGAGCAGACGCCGCAGTCGGTCGGGCACGACGAGCACGACTCGGTGGCGTCGCAGATGCCGTTGCCGCACGTCTGGCAAAGCCCGCAGTCGATGGGGCACGTGATGCAGTCTTCCGTCGACGGGTCGCAGACGCCGTCGCCGCAGCGCGCGCACGAGCCGCAGTCGGACGGGCAGCTCGCGCACGTCTCGCCGTTGTCGCACTGGCCGTTGCCGCACGTCTGACAGACGCCGCAGTCCTGCGGGCAGTTGCCGCACGTCTCGCCCGTGGAGGGATCGCAGCGGTGATCGCCGCACGACTCGCAGGAGCCGCAGTCGGGCGCGCACGTCGCGCAGCTCTCGCCCGGGTCGCACACGCCGTTGCCGCAGGCGCCGTTCGCGCCGTTGCCGCCCCCGCCCTGCGTGGTCGCGCCGCCGCCCGCGCTCACCCCACCGAAATCATCGAACCCGCCGGTGCGCCCGCACCCGGTGGAGAGCCCGATCCCGACGGCGAGCGCGACCGCCCACCCCGCGAACATCGAAGCAAAGGTAGGTCGAAACATTGGCCGCGCAGCATACCCCGGCGGGCCGTCCTCGGGCGAAGCCGCGCGGGAAAAACCGTCGAGCGTCGACAAAAGCGAAGCGCCGGCCCGCCAGGTCGAGGACCCTGGCCAGCCGGCGCCTTGCACGGTGAGCGCCCCCGCCTCCACCGCATCCGAACATCGGAACGACGCCATCGAGGCGGGATGATGCGGCGTCAGACGGGTGCGACGGCGAGCAACG
>DASYCF010000962.1:0-6463 GCA_036500365.1 Byssovorax sp. | reverse complement strand
CTCCCCCCTCGATGACGGCTGGAGGGCCGCGTCTCGCTCAAGCCACGTGGAGAGTGGACGTCGGAGGGGCCGTCGCTGAGGCGGGTGATGCGGCGTCAGACGGGTGCAGCCGCGAGCAACGGAGCGCCGGCGTACTCTGGTACGCCGAGCACCGTAGCGGAGCGGATGCGCCCGTATGGCGCCGCAGCGCCCGCCTCAGACGTGCCAGAGGAAGCCTGCGACGACCATCCACGCGCCGAGCCCGATCGCGACGAGGCCGAGCGTGCCCTGGTAGGGCGCGAGCTTCGCGATCGTCTGGTCCATCTTCTCGCCGGCGGCCTTGTCCTTGATGAACGTCTTCAGCGTGCCGACGCCGAGCAACAACCCGAGCGCCGCCTGGAGCACGGAGTCACCGAGGAAGGTCGCCCAGTAGATCGGCCACATCGACAGCATGCCGATGTGCAGCACGGAGCTGATGATGCCCCACACGCCCCACAGCGCGGAGACCGCGCCGATCCAGCCCTGGTACGGCGCGAGCTTCGCGAGCGCGTCCTTCGCGTCGGGTCGCTTCGAGATGATGAGGCTCGACGCGCCGAGCACACCGAGCACCGCGAGCCAGATGCCGCTGATGAGTCCCATGGGGATCCCCCGCTTTCTTGGATGGTTGGGGAGCCCGAATCGCCCCCCTCGGCGGTATACGCCCCAACGAGGCGGAGGTCGTCCTCGCAGCGCGCAAATCGTGCTCGACGTGGTACGACGAGGGATGCCGGCCAAAGCGTTCTCGTGCCCGCTCGCGTCGTTCGACGAGCGCATTCGCGGCTTTCGACGACCGCGGCCGGGCGTTCGCGAGGGCGTGAACCCGTTCTCGCAGCAGCCGTGCATGGTCCCCGCGAGCGACGTGAACGACGAACCCTTCCCCGCGGACGCGGTCGCGTCGCTCGACGAAGTGCCGGGCGCCGAGGTGACGTGGTCGCGACGGACCGTCGCCGCGCTCGAGGCGCTCTCGGATCGCGCCGACGCGATCGCGACCGCCAGGCCCGACCTCGTCGGACCGAACGGGCTCCGCGCGTACCGCGTCGCACCCCACATGCTGAAGCAGATCGCCGCGCTCACGTCGCTCGACGAGCACGCCGAGCGCGTCGCACGCTATGTGTCGGACCTCGGCCACGCCGACGAGCACGACGAGCCGATGACGCTCACGCCGGAGGAGTACGGAACCCTCCAGCTCGACGAGATCCGCGCGCGGACGTCACGGCCCGGGGATCGCACGCCGTGGGACGCGCGCATCGCGCGGTGGCGCTCCGATCTCGACGGGCTCGCCGCGTTCGCCCGCGCGGCCCAGCCTGGCGACCACGGGTGCATCGTCGTGGGCGACGAGCCTGCGTAGGCCAGCGGGAGGACCGACGGCATTCACGGCCGACGGGCAGCCGCGAGGAGGGCCTCGGCGGAGCGGTCGATTTCGGCCTCGGTCGTCGCGCGGCCGAGCGAGAGGCGGATCGCGCCGAGCGCGGCTTCGTGCGCGACGCCCATCGCGAGGAGGACGCGTGACGGCGACTCCTCACCTGCGTGGCACGCGCTCCCGGTCGACGCGGCGATGGCCTCGCAGCGCGCGAGCACGGCAGATCCTCGCACGCCGGGGAAGCGGCCATTGACCGTGTTGGGCAGCCGCTCCGCGCTCGCGCCGTGCACGACGAAGCCGCCCACGGCGAGCTTCGCCTCGAGGCGATCGCGCAGCGCGCGCTGCCTCGCCCACGCGCGGCCGAGATCCTCGCGCGCGATCGCGCACGCGGCGCCGAGGCCCGCGATCGACGCGACGTTCTCGGTGCCGGGGCGAAGGCCGCGCTCGTGGCCGGCGCCGACGACGAGCGGCGCGAGGGTGACGCCGCGCTTCACGAACAGCGCGCCGACGCCCTTCGGCGCATACAGCTTGTGTCCTGCGACGCTGAGCAGATCGACGCCGAGCGCGCGCACGTCGACGTCGATCTTGCCGACGGCCTGCGCGGCGTCGGTGTGCACGATCGCGCCGCGGCCGCGCAGAAGACGCGCGACCTCGGCCACGGGCTGGAGGACGCCCGTCTCGTTCTGCGCGAGGAGGAGCGACACGACGGGGCGCGCGGCGTCCACGCTCGACGCGAGCCGCGCGACCTCGGCCGCGGAGACGGCGCCGCTCGCGCCGACGTTCGCCTCGAGCGCGAGCCAGCCCGCGCGCTGGAGCTCGGCGACGACGCGCTCGACGGCTGGGTGCTCGACGTCGCTCGTGACGATGGCCGACGGCTCCTTCGACGCGCGCGCGAGGCCGCGGAGCGCGAGGTTGTTCGCCTCGGTCCCGCCGCCGGTGAAGACGATCTCGTCGGGCGCGGCGCCGAGCAGCGCGGCGACCTCGGCGCGCGCCGCCTCGACGATCGCGCGCGCGCGACGACCGAACGCGTGATCGGCGCTCGGGTTCCCGAACCCCTCGTCGAGCGCGGCGAGGACGGCCTCGCGCACGCGCGGGAGCAGCGGAGTCGACGCGTTGTTGTCGAGGTAGACGACGTCGCCCCGCGTCAATGCACGGCCGCCGCGTGCTTCATCACCTCGGCCGCCACCTTGCCGAACGACGCGAGCGGCGTGACATCGGGGAGGACGAGCACGTCGAGCACGTTGACGCCGATGCCCATGAGCGCGCCGCCGGCGATGACGCCGGCGCAGATCGCCTCGGTGTTGTCGGCGGCGACGGCGTACCACGGGGGCTTCTTCGCGCCCGACTCGTCGGGCTGCTTGCGATACTCCTTGTCGGCCTCGGCCCGCTCGACGCGCGACGTCTCTGCGTTCTTCCACGCGTGCGCCTTGCGCTCGAACATCCAGAAGATGAACGAGCCGAGGAACATCGACCAGATGTCGACGAAGTTCAACACGAACGCGAGGCCGAGCCCGATCGCCGACAGCGGGAATTTGTTCTTCGTGACCTGCTTCGACACCTCGACGATCAAACCGATGATCGCGCCGACGACGACGGCGTACTGCGCGCTCTTCTCGAGGTTGTCGAGGCCGTGCATCAAGAGCTCGGCGACGGCGCGCCACGCGAGCGCGCTCGGCATCGGGAACTTCTCCGACCCGTAGAGGCTGAGGTCGCCGTGGATGAGCAGGTACCAGACCGGCACGCCGACGCTGGCGCCCGCGATGGCGCCGAGGACGTGGCCGACGGCCTGCTGCCGCGGCTTCGCGCCGAGCATGTAGCCAGGCTTGATGTCCATCAGCAGGTTGGCCGTGTTGAGGCTCGTCTCGGCGGTGATGCTCGCCGTCATCAGGTTCGTCGTGATGTTGTTCGGCGCGAGCGCGCCGAAGGTGAGCTGCGTGAGCTTGCCGAGCGCGCCTGACGGCGTGATCGACGTGAGCCCCGTCGCGTTCACGGCGATGAGCGCGAAGAAGAACACGAGGGGAACGGCGAGCGCGCCGAGCACGTACGAGATGCCGAACCACGCGTGGCCGAGCACGACCAGGATGACGGCCGCGATGGGCGCGCCGATGAGCGACACCTTGATCGGCAGCTCGATGCCCTCGAGCACGTCGACCTTCGCCTTCTGACCGCGCTTGAAGAGGCCGCGCACCGAGTCGAGGATGACCTTCGGCTTCGAGAAGAACGAGTAGAGGCTCGACGTCGTCATGCACGCGACGCCGCCCCAGAGCGCCCAGATCGTGATTTGACGAAAGCCGTAGTGGCCCGCGGCGTTCGGCCGGATGACGCCTTGACCAATGAAGTACGGGGCGAGCACCGCATAGTTGAGCAGGCCGCCGATGAGCATCGACACGCCGGCGCGGATGCCCATGATGCCGCCCGTGGCGAGGAGCACGACGCTCGTGTCCCAGCGCAGCGTGAGCTCCTTGAAGAGCACCGGCTTTCCGCCCCACGAGATGCCCGGGAAGATGTCGTGCCTCTTCAGCCAGTCGGCGAACCAGCCGTCGTAGAGGTACTCGTCGTAGTAGTTCGGCACGTTCTTCACCGCGAAGAAGAAGCGCATGAGCTTGTCGCTGCGGACGAGCTCGAGCAGGCCCGAGAGCGAGCCGCCGACCACGAGGAGCTTCGCCTTGAAGAGCCCGTCCTTCTCGTCGGACCCGTGGAGCGCGTCCATGACGACGCCGGCCGCCATGCCCTCCGGGAACGGGAGCTGCTCGTCGTTGATGAAGCGCTTCTTCATCGGGAACGCGAAGAAGACGCCGAGGCACGTGAGCACCAGCATCCAGACGATGGCCTGGTACATGGGCACGATGCGGTTCGTGACCATCGTGTACGCGGCGAAGCTCGTGTAGAGCGCCGAGTTCGTGTAGCCGGCGCTCGTCGCGATCGACTGCATCGCGTTGTTCTCGAGCACGGTCATCGCGTTCGCGATCTTGAGCCGCGCCATCAGCTTGAAGAGCGCGAACGACAGGATCACGCTCGTGATGCCGACGCCGAGCGACCAGCCCGTGTGCGCGCCGATGTAGAGGTTCGTGAGCGACAGGAACCCGCCGAGGAACATGCCGGTGAGCCCGCTGCGGAGCGTCAGCTGCGGCATGTCGCCGCGATAGACGTTCTCGAGCCACCACCTGTCCTTCTCCTCGAGCGTCATCGACTGCACTTGCTCGGGCGTGAGCTGCTTGATCGTCATCGGGCGTCGGTCCTTCGGCGTTCGGTGGTGGTCAAGGGTTGGCGCGGCGCGCCGCGGAGGGCCGCGACTCGACGAGGGCGCGGAGCTTCTTCGCGATGAGGTACGCGTCGCCGGGCCAGCGCGCCGAGACGTAGTCGCCGTCCTCGACGACGAACGCGCCGTCGTCGTCGGACTCGGTGCCCTTCTTGACGAGGTTCACGGGCCCGCGGACGAACTGCCGGGCGGGGTCGTCGAGCGCGCGCTTCACCTCGTCTTCGACGTACTCGGGGTACGTGCGGTAGTAGTCGCCGAGCCTCCACGCGGTGAGCCCGTGCGCGACGCGCTCCATGTACTTGGGCAGGCACGTCGTCTTGCGCGTCGCGAGCACGCTCTTGCCCGCAGCGTCCTTCGTTCGCGCGAGCACGATCGTGCCGTGACAGATCGCGGCGACGGGCTTCTTCGCGCCGAAGAACGCGCGCGCCTTGTCGAAGAGGACCTCGCCCTCGAGGTATTGGCGCATGCCAGGCGCGTGGCCTCCAGGCAAGAACAGCGCGTCGAACGCGGCGGGGTCGACGTCGGCCCACGCGATCGGCCGCTCGAACGCGGGCGCGCGCTCGAGGTCGGCGTAGAAGAGCTTCGCCTCGTGCTCGGCGCCGAGCTGACCGAAGAGGACGCCGGTCAAGAGCCTCGGATCACAAGCTGCCTTGGCGCCGCGCTCGGTCGCGAACACGACGTCGTGCCCGGCCCGCGTGAGGATCTTCCACGGGACGGCGACCTCGGTCGTGTCGAAGTCCCGGTCGGGCAGCGGCACGAGCACGCGGCTCATTCGTCGTCCTTGCCCGCCCCGGTGAAGCCCTCGTCGCGATCGGCGAACAGGAGGTTGAAGGTGGTGAGCGAGCCGTAGCAGCCGGTCACGTACTGCTGGAGCTGCATCTTCTCTGCGCCGGAGAGCTTGTCGTGCGCGTTGATGCGCTGCTCGAGGACCCGGAGCTTGTCGCGGATACCGATGATCTTCTTGAAGAGCACGTCGAGCGGGATGCGCTTCTCCTGCGTCTGGTTGCCGGGCTTGAGCACGACCTCGCCGCCGTCCCACCGGGGCGCGATCGTCGCGTCGGACACGCCGAGCTCGTCGGACAAAACCTCGCGCAGCACGCGGCGAAACTCTTCGATGTCCATGTCGATGTCGACCTCGGTGGGGAGTTCTACGGAGCGACGGATCGGCGCGTCGGGGTGCGCGCGCGCCGACGACGAGCTCGCGCGGACCGCGGCGCGGCGACGGGGCTCGCCCGCGACGCGCGCGGCGGGCGGAGGTGCAGCGGCGCCCTTCGGCCGGTAGCGCGAGCACGTCGCCGTGGCGCGGATCGGCGGCGGGAACACCTCGAGGGCGCACTCGCCGATGAAGCCTCGCTCGGGATCGTGCCGCGTGCGCGTGAACGCGCCGCAGCTCCCGCAGCGACCCTCGTACTCCGCCACGGGCGGCAGGGTAATCGATCACGCGCGGGCCGTGGTGCGCGGCGAGTGCTCTCGGGGCGCAGCGCGGCGCACGCCCGGCGCGAGGCCTCTGCCGTGGCCGTGTGGTAGCTTCGGCAGATGTCCGCGGTCCGCTCTCCGCGCGCCCGCCTCGCGGCCGCCTCGATCGTCTGCCTGGCCGCCTCCTCGGCCTGCGCGCCCGACAGGCCCGCACCGCCTCGCGCCGCCCTCGTCGCCGCGGCACCTGCGCCTCCCCCGAAGCCCGAGCCCGTCGCGTTCGTGGAGGACGACCTCGCCGCGGCCACCGCGCGCGCCGCGAACGAGAAGAAGGCGCTCTTCGTCGACGTGTGGGCGCCGTGGTGCCACACGTGCCTCAGCATGAAGAACTTCGTGCTGAGCTCGCCCGACCT
>DASYCF010000961.1:0-7404 GCA_036500365.1 Byssovorax sp. | reverse complement strand
CGCGCATCGCCGAGCTCATCGAGATCGGTCGCGCGCGACGGGAGCAGTCGTGAAGGTCGTCATCCCCGGCATCTCGGGGCGCCTCGCGCGCCTCGTCGCAGAGCAGCTGCTGGTCGACGGGCACGAGGTCGTCGGCATCGACCCGCGCCCGTGGCCGAGCGCGCCGAAGGCCGTCACGCTCTACGCCGTCGACATCCGCAAGCGCGCCGCGGAGGAGGTGTTCCGCAAGCACAAGCCCGACGCCGTGATCCACATGGCCACGGTGACGCACCTCGTCGAGACGAGCGAGGAGCGCTACCGCATCAACCTCGGCGGCACGCGCGCGGTGTTCGATTGCTGCAAGGCGTACGGCGTCGGCCAGGCGATCTTCGTCGGCCGCCACACGTACTACGGCGCGAGCGCAGACTCGCCGCTCTACCACGCCGAGGACGATCCGCCGATGGCGGTGACCACGTTCCCCGAGCTCGCCGACCTCGTCGCCGCGGACCTCTACGCGACGACGGCGCTCTGGCGGAACCCCGAGCTCACGACGGCGGTCTTGCGCGTCTGCTACACGCTCGGGCCGACGGGGCACGGCACGCTCGCCACGTTCCTGCGCGGCCCGCGCGTGCCGATCATCTGGGGCTACGATCCCCTGTTCCAGTTCATGCACGAGGCCGACGTCGCCGCCGCGATCTGCCTCGCGCTGACGAAGCGCCTCCGCGGCGTGTACAACGTGGCCGGGCCGCAGCCCGTGCCTCTGTCGATCGCCGTGCGCGGGACGGGGCGCACGCCCGCGTACATGCCCGAGTGGATCTTCCGCGCCATGCTCGGGCGCTTCGGCCTGCCGCGGCTGCCGCCCGGCGCGATGGCGCACATCAAGTACCCGGTCGTCGTCGACGCGGCGCCGTTCCGCGCGGCGACCGGCTTCCACCCCGAGCGCGACGAGGCGGCGTGCATGCGGGAGTACGAGGACGCGTTCCCCGCGCAGCGCGGACCGGCGTCACCGCGCGTGTGAGCGCCGAGGGCGCGGGCCCGGGTGGCGCGTTCGAAGGGTCCGTCGTCCGTGTACGGCGCAACCTCGCGCTCTTGGCGCTCGCGGCGTCGCCCGCGTTGATCACGCCTTGGTTTCCGCCCGCGCCCGTGTTCGCGCTCCTCTTCGTGGCGCTGATCGCGCGCGCGAACCCGATGCCGCGGACGCGCGCGACGCAGGCCCGCGCCGACGATCGCGGCCTCGAGCTCGACGGCGAGCTCGTCCCGCGGGCGCGGCTGAAGGACGGGTTCGTCGTGCCGTCGTTGCAGGGGACGGCCGTGCTGCTGCACCGCGCCGGCGTCGCGTCGTCGATCCTCCTGCGGGTCGACGACGTGACCGAGGGGCGGCGCATGCTCACGGCGCTCGGGCTCGACGCGGCGCAGAGCGTGGCGCGCGTGCGCGGGCGCGCGCTGCCTACGGCGCGCGGCTGGTTCCACGCGCTCGGGTTCGCGTTGGTGCCGCTGTTCTTCATCGGCATCGGCACGCACTCCCCGGACGAGCACGGGGCGCGCGTCGCGCTGTTCGCCGCGCTGCTCCTGTTCGTCGGCATCGTCGTCGCGTCGCTCGTCCCGTCGTCGCTCGCCATCGGCGTCGACGGCCTCGAGGTCAGCTGGTTCGGCGCGCGCCGCTTCGTCCGCTACGCCGACGTGCTCGCCGTCACGCGGTTCGACGTCGGCTTCGGCAACCAGCGCACGTCGGGCGTCGAGATCACGCTCGACGACGGCGCGGGCAACGTGCGCGTCCCGCTCGGCACGCGCTCCTCGAGCGACGTCGTGATCCTCATGGTGCTCGAGCGCATCCGCGAGGCGATGGAGGCGTACATGCGCGGCGGCACGTCGATCGACGCGGCGC
This sequence comes from Byssovorax sp., assembly GCA_036500365.1. Classification (GTDB taxonomy): domain Bacteria; phylum Myxococcota_A; class Polyangia; order Polyangiales; family Polyangiaceae; genus DASYCF01. The sequence continues at coordinate 5,540 of DASYCF010000961.1, read as the reverse complement.
GGCTCGCTCGGAACGGACGCGCGCAGGCCGCGTGGGTGCGCGCGCTGCGCGGCCTCGGCGCGGGCGCGAACGCGTCGATGCGCGAGGCGCCGGTCGATCGCGACGCCCTCTGGCGCATCGTCGAGGACCCGCAGGCGACCGCGGAGGCGCGCGCCGCGGCGGCCGTCGCCGTCGGCGGCGAGATCGACGCGCCCGGGAAGGCGCGCCTGCTCGCCGTGGCCGAGGGGATCGTGGCGCCGAAGCTCCGCGTCGCGATCGCGGCGGCCGCGAACGACGACGAGGACGCCATGCGCGCCGCGCTCATCGAGATCGAGGCCGAGGAGCAGGACGCGAGGTCGGGTGATGTTCGTCGCGCGTGATCTCGGCGCGATCGCGCGCGCCGTCGTGGAGTCGCACCGAGCGTCGCCGGCGGCGGTCGTCGCCGCGGCCGCGCGCGAGGGCGACGCGTGGACGCTCGGCGCCGGCGCCGCGGGCGCGCTGACCTACGACGCCGACGCGCTGCCCGCGGCGATCGACACGCCGTTCGATCTCGCGTCGGTCACGAAGTCCGTCGTCGCCCTCGCGTTCGCTCGCCTCGAGCGCGCGGGCGTGACGTCGCGCGGCGAGCGGCTCGCGGACGCCCTGCCCGAGCTCGCCGGCACGCGCTCGGCCGACGTCCCGCTCGATCTCCTGCTCGCGCACCGCGGCGGACTCGACGCGCACCGGACGCTGTTCGCGCCGCTCCTCGAAGGGCGCGCCGTCGATCGCGCGGCGGCGCTCGTCGAGGCGGCGGACGCGCGGCGCGACGGCTGCGAAGGCGCGCCGCCGGGCGACGGCTTCGCGCCCGTGTACAGCGATCTCGGGTACCTGCTCGTAGGTGAGGCGATGCGCGCCCGCGCAGGCCTCGACCTCGACGAGATCGTCGCGCGCGAGGTGTCGGCGCCGCTCGGGCTCACCCTCGCGTCGGCGCGGCAGTGGGAGCGCGATCGACCGGACCGCTTCGCCCGCGTCGCGCCCACCGAGCTCGCGCCGTTCCGAGGCGGGGTCGTCCGCGGGCGCGTGCACGACGAGAACGCGTTCGCGCTCGTCGACGGCGCGTCCGCAGGTCACGCGGGGCTCTTCGGCGACGCGCTCGACGTCGCGCGGCTCGGCGCCGCGATCCTCGACGCGCTCGCGGGTCGCAGCGCGTGGCTCTCCGCGGAGGAGCTCGCGCCCCTCGTGCGGGCGCGGCCCGGCGGCTCGCACCGCGCGGGCTTCGACGGCAAGAGCGGCGCGTCACCGAGCGCCGGCGCGCGCTTCGGCCCGCGCACGTTCGGCCACCTCGGCTTCACGGGCACGAGCCTGTGGATGGACCCGGACGCCGAGCTCGCCGGCGTGCTCTTGACCAACCGCGTGCACCCGACGCGCGACCACGTCGCGATCCGCGCGGCGCGCCCCGCGGTTTACGACGCGCTCTTCGCCGCCATGCGCGGCTGAGCGGCCGCTCGGAGCGCGAGGTCTACGACTTGGTCAGGATCTCGGTCTCCTCGTCGTACTGGAACAGGTCGCCGAAGCGGCTCCAGCCGACGACGATCTGGAACGTCTGCTCGAGGTTCTCCATCGGCAGCCACGCGCGGAGCGCCTGGAGCACGAGCTTCCTGCTCATCTCCTTGCGCACGACGAGCATCGACCGGAGCTTGCGGAACAGGCTCAGCGAGAGGAGCCGCTCGCGCCAGATCCCCTTCCGCTCCTCGGCCGACGCGTCGACGAAGCGCTCGCCGGGCTCGAGCAGCGTGACGAGGCGCTTCGGCGTGTCGACGAGGTCGAGGAGCTCCGCCGCCTTCACGACGACGATGACCTGACCGAACTCTTGCTGCGTCTCGCTGGCGATCTGCACGAGGTCGACCGAGCCGCCGCGCGCCGAGAGGAACTCGAGCAGGCCCGCGATCTGGCTCGGCGTCGCGTACGGCAGCGGCTCGATCGCGTCGGCCGCGCCGGGCGCGATGCTCGGCGCGCGCGGCTCGTCCGGCAGCTCGTGCCCCGTGATGATGTCGTGCAGCCGATCGACGAGGCGGAGCATCGCGGCCGAGCGCTGATCGCGCGGGCGCCGCAGGCGGTTCTCGAAGATGGTGCGCACGACGCCCGGGTTGGCGCCGAGCACGACGATGCGGTCGGCCATGTAGGCGACCTCCTTGATGTCGTGGCTGACCATCAGGATGCTCTTCGTCTTGTTGCCGTCGGCGCCCCAGATGTCGAGCACCTCGGCGCGCAGGCTCTCGGCCGTGAGCGCGTCGACCTGGCTGAAGGGCTCGTCCATGAAGAGCATCTCGGGCTCGACGCTGAGGCCGCGCGCGATGCCGACGCGCTGCTTCATGCCGCCCGAGAGCTCGCGCGGGTACGCGTCTTCGAAGCCGGCGAGGCCGACGAGCGCGAGCACCGCGCGGACGCGCGCCTCACGCGCCTCGGCCGCGACGCCCTTCGCCTCGAGGACGATCGACACGTTCTCGTGGATGGTCATCCACGGGTAGAGCGCGAACCCCTGGAAGACGATGGCGACGTTCGGGTTCAAGCCCGACAGCGGCTGGCCGTGCGAGAGCACCTTGCCCTCGGTCGGCGTGATGAGCCCGGCGAGGATGCGCAGGATGGTCGACTTTCCGCAGCCCGACGGGCCGAGCAGCGCGACGACCTCGCTCGGGCGGATGTCGACCGAGATCTTGTCGAGCACGGTGCGCGGCTCGCCGTTCGGCATCGTGAAGACCTGCGTCACCCCCTCGAGCGCGCAGAGCGGCTCGTTCGAGGCGGGCGTGGTCGGCGCGGCGGACGTTTCGGCGGCGGTCACTTGTTCAGCGAGAACTTGCGCTCGGCGACGCTGTAGCACCAGCGCCACACGGTGCGGTTGAAGAGGATCACGACGATCGACATGACGCCGACGCTGGTCGCGAGAGAAGGGAAATCGGCGTGCTCGGCTGCGACGCTGATGACGGCGCCGAGGCCGTGCGCGGTGAGCGTCTCGCCGTGGAGCTGCACGTACTCCGACACGATGCTCGCGTTCCACGCGCCGCCGGCCGCCGTGACCCAGCCGGTGACGAGGAACGGGAACACCGCCGGGAGGTACACGGTGCGGAGCTTCTGCAGCGTCGAGAAGCGGTAGCTCGTCGCGACCTCGAGCAGGTCGGCCGGGATCGCCGCGGCGCCCGCGATGACGTTGAAGAGGATGTACCACTGCGTGCCGAGCAGCATCAAAACCACGCTGCCGTAGTCGAGCTTGACGCCGAGCCCGTGGAGCAGCGCGGTGACGGCAGGAAAGAGCATCGGCGCGGGGAACGACGCGGCGATCTGGACGACGGGCTGCATCACGCGCGACGCGCGCGGCGAGAGGCCGATCCAGAGGCCCGCGGGCACGGTCCACAGCGTGCCGAGCGCGGTCGACACGAGCACGCGCGAGAGCGTGAGCCCGCTGCCGACGACGCTCGCGCGGAACGCGCCGGGCGGCGCCTGCGCGAGGACGCCGACGACGCGCACGCCGCCGAGCGCGAGCAGGCCGACGAGGACCACGAACAGGACCCGCGTCACGATCGCCTGGCCGCGCGACGTCTGATCCGAGGCGCGCAGGTTCGGCGCCGCCGCGCGCGCCGTCGCGACGCTGCGCGTGATCGCGCGGCGCACCCAACGGCGCAGGGCGTGGATGGTCGGCGAGCCGTGGAGCACGTCGTAGAACCACGAGCGCGCCTCGACCTGGCTCGCGGAGTCCTCGACGCGGAACTTCTGCGCCCACACGACGAGCGGCCGCCACACGACTTGATCGAGCGACGCGATCATGACGACCATCGCGATCATCGCGAAGACCATCGCGCGGTTGTCGCCGCGCGCCGCCGCGACGGACATGTACGCGCCGAGGCCGGGGAGGCGGAAGTCCTTGTCGCCGAGGACGAACGCCTCGTTGACCATGAGGAAGAACCAGCCCCCCGCCATGCTCATCATCGAGTTGTAGACGAGGCCCGTGGTCGCGAACGGGAGCTCCACGCGGCGCAGCGTGCGCAGCGGGCCGAAGCGATAGAGCGACGCGACCTCGCGCTGCTCGGGCGGGACCGATTTGAGCGAGTGGTAGAAGCTGAACGTCATGTTCCACGCCTGGCCCGTGAAGATCATGACGACGGCGGCGAGCTCGAGGCCCATGTTCGATCGCGGGAAGAGCGACACGAGCGCGAGCACGAGCCCGGGCATGAAGCCGAGCACGGGGATGCTCTGGAGCACGTCGAGCAGCGGCAGGAGCACGCGCTCGGCGAGCTTGTCCTTCGCCGCCCAGTAGCCGTAGAGCAGCGTGAAGGTGAGCGAGAAGACGTACGCGAGCAGCCCGCGCGAGAGGCTGTAGAACGCGTAGCGCGGCAGCGCCCACGGCGAGAGGTCGATCTCGACGGTCGGTCGAAGCTCGCTCGTCCAATGCCCGGCGAACCCGCGGAAGCCGAAGAGCAGACCGGCGGCGGCCGCGATGACCGCGAGGTCGATGAGCACGGACACCATCGGCCGGGCGTGCGTCGACGCGCGCGGCGGGAGCGACGGCGCGCCCGCGCCTTGTCCGGCGTTCACCGCGTGAGCTCGTCGGGGAAGTCGGTCCAGTCCACGTCTTCGCTCTTCACCGCGCGGTTCGAGCCGACGGTCGTGACGAAGCACAGCCCGCGCGCGGCGCCGTGGCGCCAGCGATCGAGCGCGCCCGCCACGACCTCGCCCGAGGCGGCCTCCATGACGCCGGCGTCGAGCTGCCAGACGACGAGCGTCGTCCAGTGGGGCCGGCGCTTCGAGTCCGGCGGGGAGGGGTCGTGGCGGGTCATCACGAGCTGGAGCTCGCGCGCGATGCCGACGGCGAAATCGTGAGCATGGGCAGGACGTTGGCGTCGAGCAACGACCGTGCCGTGGAGCTCCATGGTCACGCGGCCTCCACGCGGCGCGCGGCGCCGAGGGCGATCACGAACGACGCGCCGCCGCCGCTCGGGCGCGCGTCACAGCGGATGGTCCCAGCGTGCGCCTCCACGATTTGGCGGGCCAGATAGAGGCCGATGCCCGCGCCTCGCGGCTCGCCGCCCGCCGCCGGGCGCTGATGCTCCACGCGAAAGAACTTGTCGAACACGCGCAGTCGGAACTCCGCCGGGACGCCCGGCCCGCTGTCCGTCACGGCGATTTGCAGGAGGTCGGCGCCAGTCGAGGGGGCGTTTTGCATGGATGAGACCGCGATCTCGATCACGCCCCCGGGGGGGGTGTACTTGAGCGCGTTGTCGAGCAGGTTACCAAGAACGGCGTCGAGCCGCGCGGCGTCCGCGTCGATGGCCGGGACCTCGCCGACCACGCGCGTGCGCACCACGACCCCCGCCGCCTCGCTCCGGGCCGACGCCTTCGCCACGGCGCGCGCGACGAGCGTCGCCACGCAGACCTTGCTCATCGCGAGCTGCAGCTGGCCAGCCTCGATCCGCGCGAGGTCGAGGAACTCGTCGACGGTCGACGTGAGCTGGTCGACGCCGAGGAGCGCCGTCGCGACGAGCTGCTGGTCGCGCGGGCCGAGCTCGCGCGCGCCCTCCTCGAGCATCAAG
>DASYCF010000960.1:0-3095 GCA_036500365.1 Byssovorax sp. | reverse complement strand
CATACGACCGCGCGATCCTCGAGCTGATAGTCGGCGCCGGAGCCGTACTTCACGGGCAAGATGCGCGTGCCGGCGTCGCCCTTCTCCCACATCAAGAGGCGCTTCGTCGGCGTCGTGAGCGAGACGACGTAGCGCGTGTAGCAGCAGTGCGCCCCCATCGTGCTCTCGGTCATCACGATCTCGGGCACGCCGTCGCCGGTGAGATCGCCGCAAAAATCGAGCGTCAGATCGGCATCGACGTACTGGAAGTGGCGGCCGTGCGCCTCGTAGACCCGCCGACCGTCGGCCGCGGTCACGCGCACGAAGCGACGGAAAGTCTTCGGCGCCTCTTGCTGGACGGTGACCTTGAACGCGCCGCACTGGACCTCGCCCTCGCCGTCGATCCCGACGAAGCCAGGCGGCAGCGGCGAGGGCTCGTCGGCGGTAGGATCCACGCTCGCGACGGGCGCGACAGGGTGCGCAGACGGCGCGACGCTCGCGACCGGCGCGGGCGTAAACGACGGCGCCGCGCGCGCGATCGGCGTGGGCGTCGGCGGTGCCGGCACGCTCGGGCCACACGCGAGCACGCAGAAGATGAGCGCGAGGGCGAGCGGTCGCATCGGTGAAGGTTCGACGAGCAGCGCCCCGCCGTAAAACGACTTCGCCGCACACGCGACGAACGCCATGGTTCCACGAGCGCGGAGGTCAGCGCGGCAGGATCCAGTAGCGCCCGTCGCTCACCCACGAGACGCGCTTGGCGTGCGCCGCGGGTGACATGTCGATCGGCTGGTGGACGCCGCCGCGTGTGCCGATGCGAGCGACCTGGGCGCTCGCGAGCTCGCTGCCGTTGCCGAAGTAGAGGATCACCTCGACGCTCGCGCCGGCGATGACGAGGTGAAGCCCGACCGCCGCGCTCAGCGGACGCGCGAAGCGCTCACCGACGCGCTGCCACACATCGGGCGAGAAGGCGCGCGCGGCCTCGAGCGCGACGTCGACCTCGGCGTACTGCGCGGCCACCAGGTCCGCCGCGCACGCCCGCACGCCGATCGCGAAGGCGCATTTGACCTTCGGGTCTTCGCCGTCGGGCGCCCTCTCGAAGCGCCACGCCGGTGCGCACGCGAGCTCGACGCCGAGGCTCGGACCGAGCGCCTCGACGCGGGCGATCATCTCGTCGATCTCGGCCTGCGTTCGCTCCTCGGGGTCGGTCATGCGGCCGGCGACGAGGGCGATCGATCGCGGCCACGGGCGCGCGGGGGGATCGTCGCGCACGGCCCACCCGATGACGGGACGCACGGTGAGCGATCCCTCGTCCTGGCCGATGCCGACGAAGCCGCCGAGGAGGCGCATCGGGTAGCGCGCGCCGAGGCAGTCCCAGACGAAGGGCACGCTCGAGAGGCCCGACGGGATGTGCGCCTCGCATGGGCCGCCGCCGAGGGTGGCGCCGACGCCCTGGCGCCAGGTCATCAGCGATCGGTTCGACTCGATCTTCGCGTCGTCGCCGACGCGCAGGTACGGGAAGAGCACGTTGATCCACCCCTGCACGTAGGGGCCGCCCGAGCCGCCGACGGGCTTGAAGAGCGTCTCCCAAAACGCCGTGTCGACGCGGCCCTCGGCCGTGGCGACGAGCTCGTCGAGCACCGGCGCGAGGGCGTTCGTCCAGAAGCCGAGCTCGTACTCGTCGAGCGCCTGCGCGCGTCGGCGGACGCTTCGCCAGTCGTCGACCGTGCCCTCGAGCGTGATCTCGGGGATGCCGCAGAGGGTCAGCACCTCGTAGTGGAAGTAGCGCTGCATCGCGTCCATCAGCACGATCTCCGACGCAGCGCGCTCGACGGGCCCGGTCGTGGAGAAGTCGCACGCGACAAGATCGCGCTGCCGGCCGATGTGCGCGGCGATCTGGTCGGAGAATGCGCCGAAGACCTCGGGCCAGGCGTTGTCGGGCGAGCCCTTCACGAAGTCGTGACGCTCGATCTGCAAGAGCTGCTGGCCCTCGTGACGGACGAATTTGCCGCGCAGGCGCTCCGCGTTCGCGTGAATGTGCATCGCGAAGCCCTGCGCGATCGCGAGCCAGATCGCGTCGGGCGAGAGGGCGAGCGGGCGGTGCTCGGCGTACGCGACGGCGACCGCGTGGAGCAGCCCGTGCCCGGCCGACGGCAGGAACGGCGCGCTCGCGCCCATCGCCTCGACGGCGCGCCCCTGGAGGGTGAGCGGCGCGTCGCGAGGCGACAAGACGAGCGGAGCCGCGGCGCGCTCCACCGGCGAGAGCTGGAACGTGATCGCCAAGGCACACACCTCCGGGCGGGACGCGCGGACACTACCATTCCCCTCGGCGCCCGCGACGATCGGCGGTGGGTCGTGCTAATCACCGCGCGCGATGACGGCCGCGCACACGCCCGTTGCGGTGATCGGCGCCGGCCTCACGGGCCTGTCCACGGCGTTCCACCTCGACCGCGCGGGCGTCGGCCGGCGGCTCTTCGAGCGGAGCGATCACGTCGGCGGCCACGCCGTCACGGTCGAGGACTCGGGCTACCGCTTCGATCGCACGGGCCACTTGCTCCACCTGCGCGACGCCGAGATGCGCGCGCTCGCGCTCGCGTGGATCGGCCCCGGCGCGATCGAGATCCAGCGGCGCTCGCGCGTCTGGTCGAGCGGCGTCTACACACGCTACCCCTTCCAGGCGAACACGTTCGGCCTCCCGCCCGAGGTCGCGAACGCGTGCCTGCTCGGCTTCTTGAAGGCGCACTTCGCGCCCGAGAAGCGCGAGCCCGCGAACTTCGAGGAGTTCTGCCGCGCGACCTTCGGCGACGGCATCTCGGAGCACTTCATGATGCCGTACAACACGCGGCTCTGGGGCGTCTCGCCGAGGGACATCACGGCGGACTGGTGCCAGCGGTTCGTCCCGATCCCGCGGCTCGAGGACGTCGTCGCGGGCGCCGTCGGCCTCAACGATCGCGAGCTCGGCTACAACGCGAGCTTCGTCTACCCACGCCTCGGCATCGGCCAGCTGACCGACGGCCTCGCGCGCGCGACCGGCCGCGTCGAGCTCTCGCGCGCGCCGCTCGCGATCGACGTCGCGAAGCGCGAGCTCCATTTCGACGACGAGATCGTCGGCTACGACG
>DASYCF010000959.1:0-6664 GCA_036500365.1 Byssovorax sp. | reverse complement strand
TTGCCGGGGCGCGTGCGGCGCGTGCGCGACGACAAGCCGACGTCCGCGCTCCACGTCACGCTCGTCGAGGAGCCGTACTACGCGCACTGGTGCGCTTGCCTCGCGTCGCTCGTGCTGTTCGTGCCCGCGCTCGTCGTGTGGGGCGTGCTCCGCGCGGCGCATTGGACGGCGATCGGCGTGGCCGACGTCGCCCTAGGCTGCTGGCTCGCGAGCGCGTTGCTCGCCGTGTGGGGCGTCTTCCTGCGGCGGCGCTTCGTGACGGTGCGCACCGTCGACGTGCCCGTGCGCGGCCTCGCCGAAGAGTTCGAGGGCTACCGCATCGCGCAGCTCAGCGACCTGCACGTCGGGAGCCTGTGGCCGCTCGAACGCGCGCGAAGTTGGACGCGACGGCTCGCGGGCGTCGCCCCCGATCTCGTCGCGCTCACCGGCGACTACGTGACGAGCGGCACGGCGTTCCACGCCGACATCGCGACGCTCCTCGGCGAGATGGGCGCGATCGCGCCCGACGGCGCGATCGCCGTGCTCGGCAACCACGACTACTTCGGCGACGCGGAGCCGCTCGTCACGCTGCTCAAGTCGACCCGCGTGCGCGTGCTCCGGAACGAGCGCGAGCTCCTCGAGCGCGGCGGCGCGACCCTGTGCGTCGCCGGCGTCGACGACACGTGGACGCGCCGCGCCGACGTCGCCCGCACGCTCGAGGGCCGCGACGCAGCCGAGCCCCTGATCGCGCTCGCGCACGATCCGCAGCTCTTCCCCGAGCTCGCGCGCGGCGGCGCGTCGCTCGTGATGTCCGGGCACACGCACTGGGGGCAGGTCGCGCTGCCCTTCTTCCCGGCGCGCTTCAACCTGTCGCGGCTCTCGTACCGCTTCCACGCGGGCGCGTACCGCGACGGGGACGCGATGCTCTACGTGAACCCGGGCCTCGGCACGACGGGGCCGCCGCTCCGCCTCGGCGCGGCGCCGGAGATCACCGTGTTTCGCCTGCGGCGCGCGGCGTAGCGCGGCCGTCGGGCCTACGGGGCGGCCGTGGCGCTCGCGGTCGGCGCGGCGCTCGCCGTGGCCGTCGGGGCGGGCCGCGGGACGTCGAGCTCGCGGAGCACGGCCTCGCTCGCCGTGTTGCCCGGGTGGATCGACGGGCCGTTGATGTCGACGAGGAAGTCGTACGCCGCGCCGGCGATGTCGGCGCGCACCGTCTCGTGCTGCGTGCAGCCCGATTGCGTCTGCACGCTCCACGCCGGCTGCGCGCCCGGGTGACGCTCGACGAGCACGTCGGGGATCGTGCGCCCGGCCTTCGAGTGGTAGTCGAGCACGATGCCGAGCGCCGCCTTGCGATCGGCGCCGTCGAACTTGCCCTGCATCACCCACATGAACGTCGCGGCGAGCAGCGCGCTCGAGACGACGAGCATCGTTCGCGTGAGCTTCGCGGTGAAGGGCGTGGTCGACACGGCTCAGCTCACGAACGCGCCGAGCTTGCGGAAGCGCGCGTAGCGGTGCTCGACGAGGGCGGACGGCGAGAGCTCGCCGAGCTCGCCGAGGGCGCGGGCGATGGCGCGGCCGAGGCGCGCGGCGGCGTCGTCGTGGTCTTGATGCGCGCCGCCCGTCGGCTCGTCGACCACCTCGTCGACGACGCCGAGCTCGCGGAGATCGGGCGCCGTGATCTTGAGGCGCAGCGCCGCCTCGTCCGCGCGCGCGCCGTCCTTCCACAGGATCGCGGCGCAGCCCTCGGGCGAGATGACGGAGTAGCAGCCGAACTCGAGCACGAGCACGCGGTTCGCGACGCCGAGCGCGAGCGCGCCGCCGGAGCCCCCCTCGCCGATGATCGACGCGATGATCGGCACGGGGGCGCGCGCCATGGCCGCGAGGGCGGCGCCGATCGCCTCGCTCTGTCCTCGCTCCTCGGCGCCGATGCCGGGGTAGGCGCCCGGCGTGTCGATGAAGGTCAGCACGGGCAGGCCGAAGCGCGACGCGAGCTCGTACATGCGCACGGCCTTCCGGTAGCCCTCGGGGTGGGGCATGCCGAAGTTCCGGTGCACGTTCTCCTTCGTCCCGCGGCCCTTCTGGTGGCCGACGATGACGACGCTCTTGCCGCGGAACCGCCCGACGCCGGCGACGATCGACGGGTCGTCCGAGAAGCGCCGGTCGCCGCGCAGCTCCTCGAACTCGGTGACGAGCCGCTTCACGTAGTCGAGCGTGTACGGCCGGTTCGCGTGCCGCGAGAGCTGCACCTTCTGGATGGGCGAGAGATCGGCGAAGAGCTCGCGCGCGAGCCGGCTCGTCTTCTCCTCGAGCCGCACGAGCTCCGGCTCGAGCGCGGCGTCGGTCGCGGCGAGCGCGCGCATCTCGCGCACGCGGTCGACGAGCTCGACGACCGGCTTCTCGAACGGCAGGACGAACGCAGCCACGGCGAGCCGCTATAGCACGCGCGCGCGAGGCGTTGCGCGCCGAGCGCCGCTACGTCGTCGGCGTGAACGGGGTCTGCGCGATGCTGGTCTTCTCTTCGGTGTACGCGGGCACGCCGGGCACCGCGGACGAGGCGGGCGGCGCGACGGCGGCGGTCGCCCGCTGACGCAGCACGTTGAAGTTGCGCAGCGGCTTCTCCTTGCCCTTGAGCTTCGCGGGGGCGAGCTCCTCGACCTCGAAGCGGCCGCCGAGGCGCTCGTACGTGTGCTCGCTGATGACGATCTGCCCCGCGAGCGCGACCGAGCAGAGGCGCGCCGACGTGTTCGCGACGTCGCCGATGACCGTGTAGGAGAGCGCCTTCGAGCTCCCGATGTAGCCGGCGACGAGCGGGCCCGTGTGGATGCCGTAGCCGATGCCGAGCGGCGCGAGGTCGCGCTCGAGGCGCTTCCTGTTGAAGCCGCCGAGCACCTCGCCCATCTCGAGCGCGCACGACACGCTGCGGATCGCGTCGTCCGGGTGCTCTACCGGCGCGCCCCACAGGGCCATGATGCCGTCGCCCATGAACTTGTCGAGCGTGCCTTCGTACTTGAAGAGCGTGTCGACCATGAGCTCGAAGTACTCGTTCATCATCTCGACGAGCGCCTCTGGCGCCTGGTGCTCGCTCATCGCGGTGAAGCCGCGGATGTCGCTGTTGAACACCGTGCACTGCTCGACGCGCTGACCGCCGGGCTTGACCTCGAGCTGACCGGAGATGACGCGCTCGGCGATGTTCGGCGACAGCAGCCGGCTGAAGCGCTCGCGCGTGACGATCTCGTTCTCGACCTTTTTGCCGAGGATGTTGATCTCGATGAACATCGCCGCCTGGTTCGCGATGGCGGTGACGAGCTCGAGATCCTTTGGCTGGAACTGGGCGAGCGTCTCGGAGTCGAGCCACAGCACGCCGAGCACGTCGTGGTTGTGCAGGAGCGGCGCGACCATCGCGCTCTGGATCCGGTTGAGGATCATGCTCTTGCCCTTCGACGCGGCGAAATCCATGGCCGCGTCGTGCGTGAGGACGGCGGCGCGCTCCTTCACGACGTGGTTCAGGATCGTCGACGACACGCTGACGGGCGCGGTCGTGCCGTCGCGCCGCTGGATCGCGCGGGGGGTCAACTCGCCCGCGTCGTCCTTCAAGAAGATGACGCCGCGGTCGGCGCGGATGAACTTGAAGACGCTCGTGAGGATCTTCTCGAGGAGCTTCTCGGTGTCGCGCTCGGCCGCGATCTCGCGCGAGAGCTCGTGCGACAGGCGCAGGCGCTCGTAGTCGGCGCGGAGCTGGTTCTGGTCGGCGGCGATGCGGTCGAACGCGAGGAACCCCTTGTCGACCGCGGCGATCTGCGTGCCGATCTGGCGCGCCTGATCGTTGAGATCGATGCGCGTGCCCTGCGCGACGTACGAGTGGTGCATCCCGGGCGCGCCGGCGGGCATGGGCCGCGCGACGCCGAGGGGCGCGGTGCCTCCGCCGAGGTTCGGCGGCGGGCGACCGTAGGGATCTTGCGGCGGCCCCGGCGGATAGCCGCCAGGCGGCGCGCCGTAAGGCGCCTGTTGGCGTTGGGCGGGCGCGGACTGCGGCTGGGGCATCGGCGGGCGCGGATAGGCGCCGTAGCCTCCGGGCGGCGGTTGACCGTACGCGCCCGGCGCGCCGTGCGCCGACTGTGCGAGCGGCGACGCCTGGCTCCCCGGCGCCCAACCCGCGGCGCCCGGAGCGGGCGCGGTCGACGGCGCGTTCGCGGAGCCGGGCGCGATCGGGTTCGCGACGGAGGCGAGCGGCCCCGCTGCGTCGTCGAAGCGGCCGCGCGTCGCGCCGAGGGCGATCTCGTCGCCGTGCTTGAGCGGCGCCTCGCCGCGCACGCGCTCGTTGTTGACGAACGTGCCGTTGAGGCTGCCGAGGTCGCGCAGGACGAAGTGATCGCCGCGGAGCTCGATGATGCAGTGCTCCTTCGATACGATCTTGTCGAGCAGCTGGATCGAGTTGTTCGGATGGCGCCCGAGCGAGTTGACCGGGCGCAGCTCGATGGCCTGCTGCCCTTCGGCGGTCTGCAAGATCAGGCGTGCCATCGTCGGTTCGGAGATTACCCGCGGGAGGCCGGCGCGACAACGTGCGGGCGACGAGCAGCCCATTTCCCGCGCGGGAAGGGCCCCTCCCACCGCGAAACGCGGAGGTCCGGGGCCCGTTCTTTCGCGGGTCGCGGCCGCCGCCCGTATACTCGGCGCACGATGTTCACTTCACATGCTCCCCGGCTCGCTTCTTTGGGTTCTCCGCCCTCGCGCAGGCTCCGCCTCGCAACGGCGGCCGGCGTCCTCGCGTTCCTCGTCGGCCTTCCGAGCACCGTCGCCGTCGGGTGTGGCGGAGGCGACGGCGTCTCGTCCTCGGCGTCTACCTCCGACGGTTCGACCGGCAGCGGCACGGGGGGCAGCTCGGGGAGCGCGAGCACGAGCACCGCGGACGGCAACCCGTCGTCGACCGGCTCCGGCGGTAGCGCGGCCTCGGCTGGCGGCGGCGGCGGCTCCGGACCGACCAACTGCGACCCGACGAGCGGGGCCGTAGGCGACTCGTGCGGCATCTTCGTGTCGAGCTCGAGCGGGAACGACGACGCACCCGGCACGATGGAGAAGCCGGTGCGGAGCCTCGGGCACGCGCTCGTCCTCGCCGGAGCGCAGGGCGGCGCGGTGTACGCCTGCGCCGAGGAGTTCGACGAGGCGGTCGCGCTGCCCGCGGGCACGACGCTCCACGGCGCGCTGAAGTGCGCGGACGGATGGGCCTACGACGTCACGTCTCCCTCGACGCTCGCGGGACCGGCCGATCAGGTGACGCTGACGCTCGAGCCGGGCAGCGCATCGTCGGTCGTCTCAGACTTCGCCATCACGTCCGCGGATGCGACCGCCGACGGCGGCTCGTCGATCGCGGTGTTCGCGAGCAACGCCACCGCATCGCTCGAGCGCTGCGCGATCACCGCCGGCAGGGGCGCCGACGGCTCGGCGGGACACGCGCAGGGGACGCCAGTTACGCCCGACACCGCGAACGGTGGTGCAGGGGCGAGTGGGTGCACGTCGAACGCGAACGTTCAGGGAGGCCCAGGCGGCCAGAACTCGTGCGACGGCATGACTGTTTTTGGCGGCGACGGCGGGACGGGAAAAGCAAGCACGTCGGGGGTGGACGGCACCGATGGTCTCCCGCCGGGCGGAACGTTTCCGAAGGACGGCATCGGTGGCAATGCCCAAAACCTCTCTCCGACGAAGGATTGTTCCGCCGGGGATGGCGGGTACGCAGGGGCACCCGGTACGTCAGGCGCAGGTGCGACCGGCCTCGGTTCGATCTCGGCGACCGGCTACCAGTCGCCGGCGGCGAGCGGCGGCATGACGAAGGGAGCCTTCGGCCAAGGCGGAGGTGGAGGTGGCGGCGCAGCGCAGTGCATGATGGTGTTCGCCGGCCAGAGCGGCGGCGGCGGAGGCGCAGGCGGCTGCGGCGGCTCGCCTGGCTTTCCCGGCACGTCGGGTGGCGCCAGCATCGGCGTCGCGAGCTTCAACTCCACCCTCACGATTCAGGCGAGCGTCATCGCGACCTCGACGGGTGGCGCGGGAGGTCTCGGCGGCGATGGCCAAGTTGGCGCGCTCGGTGGACAGCCGGGCGTATCAGGAGGCGGTCCGTCGTGCGGGGGCGGAAAGGGCGGCTCCGGCGGTCGGGGTGGCTCGGGCGGTGGCGGTGCCGGCGGCAGCTCGCTGGGCATCGCGTTCGTGGGCACACTGCCCGTGACCAGCAGCGTCATGATCACGCCGGGCACGGCGGGCGCCGGCGCCGTCGGCGGGGACAGCGACGCGACTGCGAAGGGCGACGATGGCACGTCGTGTAGCTCGATCGACATCAGCGCGGGCGGCGCTTGCCCGGGCTGACGGCTACGGCGCGACACGCATCACAAAGCCGCTGACGTACGGGTCGCCTTCGGCCGGGCCGACGAGCGCGCCCGTTCCGAAGTCCGTCGGTTCCGTGAATTGACCAATCAGAACGACGTCGCTTTGGCCGCTGCCATCGACGCGCGGCGCGAGAGTGCCTGCGCCGAGCGTACTGGCGTCAGCGAAGGCCTTATTCCCGTAGAATTTGCTCCAAACGAGCTCAGGCGGCGTCGGCGGCGCCTGTGGAGCGAATCGCGCGGCCCACGTGTAACGCGCCGAGTCGGTTACGAAGTCACCGTTCCCCAGGTTGATACGCCCGTCCACGGTGCCGAAG
>DASYCF010000958.1:0-1617 GCA_036500365.1 Byssovorax sp. | reverse complement strand
GCCGTTGCGGCCGAGCGCTTGGTACACCGCGCCGAGCGTCAGCCACGCCTCGGCGTTCGACGCGTCGGCCACCGTCGCGATGCGCGCGAGCTCGAGGGCGCGCTTCGTGTCGCCGCCGTCGAGGGCCTTCTGCGCTTGCTTCGTCGCCTGCGCGGAGCTGAGCCCCGTCGTGTCGAACGTCGGAGCCGGCGCGGGCGTGGGCTTCGGCGTCGGAGCGGGCGGCGTCGGAGCCGTCGAGGGCGTCGGCTTTCCGATGGTGGTCGGCGGCAGCGTGAGCGTCTCGCCCGGCGCGGCATCGGGGACGACGGCGTCGCTCAGCGAGGGCGGCGCCACGATCGTCGGATGCTCCGTCTCCGACTCGCTCGACGCGGGCGGCGCCGACGACGGCGACGGGAGCACGACCGACTTCAGGAGCCGCTCCTCGTCGACCTGCGAGAACGCCGAGTCCGGCGCGGTGTCGAGATCGTGGTCGACCCCGCGCACCTTGAGCCGCGCGACCACCGCGAACAAGATCATCGCGAGCACGGCGGCGCCCAGGAGCAACACGACGCGGTTTCCTTGCGCGACGGTCGGCGGCGGCGGCGCGTCCGCGGACTTCGCCGCGCTCGCGGGCATCTTCATCGCGGGCGACGGCTTCGTCGTCGGCACGATCGGCCGGAGCGCCGCCGCGTCCTCCTGCACCTTGTTGTTCGACGCCGGCACGTTGCCCGCGCTCGCGGGCGCGGACGCCGCCGCGATCTTCGCGGACGACGGAGGCTTCGCGCTCGGCGGCAACGGCGGCGGCGCCTTCGACTCCGGCCGCTTCGCCTCGCGAATTTCGGGCGACGGGACCGCCTGCACCTTGAGCGTCGTCGAGCCCACGTCGCCGGTCGTGCGGAGCGTCGACGCGCGCTCCGTCTTCGCGAGGCCCAGCTCTTCGGCCTCTTCGCTTCGCAGCGTCGCCGATGCCTTCGGGAAATTGAGCGGCTTCGTCTGGCCCGCGGGCTCGACCGGGAGCGGCGGCGCGATGCGAATCCCGCCCGGGATGGTCGCGGTCTTCGGGATCTCCGGCTGACGGATCGTGTCGTTCGCGGGCTCCGTCGGCGCGACCGCACCGCCCGGCGCGGTGGGCTCGGGCATCCGCGCGGTGTGCGGCGCGGGCGTCATCTGCGAAATGAGCGCGGCCGCGACGTCTTGCGGCGACACCGCCGCGATCACGCGCGTCCGGTTGATCTGCTCCACGCTCTCATTCGCTTGCGCGGCGGTGAGCGGTGGAGGCTTCACCGACGACTGCGCCGGCCGCACCGACGCGGGCGGAGGCCTGACCGACGGCGGCGGCGGCGTCCCGTCCGCGGCCGGCACGACGAGCATCTCCCCGCTCGACATCGACCCGCCACCCGACCCGAGCGGCCGCGTCTCGTTGTCGATGAGCTCCGACGACGGCACGATCGAATCCGGATCCTCCGCGCTCGGCGGCGGCGGCGTCGACCCGGACACGTGCCCCGACGGCGGCGGCGCGGTCACGACCGGCGGCGGACGGAGCGACGTCTTGTTGTCGTCGACCGGCGGCTGGCTCGGCGCCTCGCGCACGATGAGCAAGCCCTCGAAGTAGAGCTTCGACACCGTCGACAGCGTCGA
>DASYCF010000957.1:0-10709 GCA_036500365.1 Byssovorax sp. | reverse complement strand
GACCGGTCGCCGCCGCGGAGGTGCGCTTGATCCGCCGGGCTGTCGGGGTGCACGACGAGCACGCGCACGCCGCGCGCGTACGCCGTGTTCTCGGCCACGCCCTGGATGCCGAGCCAAGCCGACGGGGGCACCGCGCTCGCCGGGACCGTGCGCAGGAACGAGCGGATCGCGTTCATCGGGATACCGAACGCGACGGGCGTGCAGGGCCGACCCTCGTTCGGCGCGCAGCCGCGCCCGAGCAGCCCGACGACCTTGCCCTCCTCGTCGATGAGCGGGGTGCCGAGGTCGGCCGGGTTCACCCGCGAGCCGAGCTCGATCGCGTTGTCGATCTGGCGGTCGTCGGCGCCGATGAGCGTGCGATGCGAGCGCAGGATGACGGACGTGAGCTGCGTCTTGCCGCGGTTCGCCGTGAAGCCATGGATGTTCGCGTCTGGCCGCACGGGCTCGCGTGAGGAAGCGACCATGCCGTCGGTCCAGCGGCCCGTCTGCGGGACGAGCAGCGCGAGATCCCACGTGCGGTCGTGGTGGCCGATCTTCACCTTCGCCGTGGAGCCGTCGGCGAAGCGCACGTCGAGATCGTTGCCGGGGCCGAGCGGCGAGAGCGCCGTGAGCACGCGGCCGTCGCCCGAGAGCGCCGCGCCGAGCCCGAGCACCTGCCCGCCGCGCTCGATGATGACGACGCCACGCTGCGCGCGCTCCTGGACCGACGCCTCCTTCACGGCGCCGCCGACGCTCGGCCTCGCCGCGGGGAGCTGGCCCGGGTGCGCCGGCAGCGCGGCGGGCGGCGTCCGATCGGCCAGCGCCGCTCCGGGGACGAGCGTGAGCGCGAGGGCGAGCGCACCGACGAGCGGACGGCGCTTCACACCCGCGCTGTCAACGAACGGCCACGAGAAGAACCGTGAAGGCGTCTGCATAAGGCGATGGGCTCCTGATTGGCGGCGATTCGGGGGCCGGAGCGCTCGGCGAGGGCGCCGAGGCGAGCGCGCGTTCCGAACGGCGCTCGATGTGGTTGCAGGTTCCGTGCGCGGCGCGTACCGGGCGGAGACGGCTCGCGTGAGCAGAGCGTAGCGCGTCCCGTGCGGGCAAGCGACCGGCGCGCGACGGCGCCCGACTCTCCAACCTCGGCCGGCAGCGCGGCGGTACGTTGGAGGAGTAAGGCGCGGGCGCCGTTCGCCGTTCTCTCGGACGCGACGGCTGCCGCGGGGGACGACCACACGACATCTGCTCGCGCGCGCCGCCGACACGGGGCGGCGGGCCCCAAGGCAGGCGGCGCATGCGATCCGATCGACTCGATCGGTCACGGAACCGGAGCTCGGGTGCACATGCCAGGCGATGAGGCGATCATGGGCGTAGGGGCGTTGCGCGTCGAAGACGCGGCGCGGGACGAGGGGCGTCGGATCGAGGAGCTCATCCTCGCGGGCGCGCACCGCGAGGCCGCCGCTCGGTGCGCCGTCGCGTACGCGGCCCCGCTCGGCCGGCTCTGCATGGCCTTCACCGGCTCGCAGGCCGAGGCGGAGGAGCTCGCTCAGGAGACGCTGATCGCCGCGTTCGACGGCTTCGGCTCCTTCCGCGGCGAGGGCAGCGTGAAGGCGTGGATCTTCGGCATCGCCCGGCGCATGTGCGGCCGGCACACGGAGATGCGCGCGCGCCGTGAAGCCCGGCTCCGGCTCGTGCACGACACCGGCAGGAGCCGCGACGCGTCCGAGCTCGCCCTCGAGCGCGAGCGCGCCGAGCGAGCGCGCGCCGCCCTCGCGAAGCTCAAGCCGAGCGAGCGCGAGGCCGTGGTGATGCGGTTCGAGGCCGAGCTCTCGTTCCGCGAGGTGGCGATCGCGTGCGGGATCGACGAGGCGGCGGCGCGCAAGCGCGTGAGCCGCGCCCTCTCGCGCATGCGCGCAGATCTGGTCGAGGAGTGAGGCGATGAGCGAGATCAACGTGTGCCAAGAGGTCGACGACGCGATCGTCGACGTGCTCGACGGGACGGCGCCGGCTGCGCTGTTCGACCACATCGCCGAGTGCGACGTGTGCCGCGACAAGAAGCACGACGCCCAGCGCGCCGCCGAGCTCGTGGGCGGGGCCGGAGGCGACTTTCACGCGCCGGAGGGCTGGGAGGCGCGCCTCCTCGCGGCGATCGACGAGCGTGCCGGGCACAGCTCCTCGGGGCCGCAGCCGATCGCGTCGGCGTCGCACGCGCAAGGCGCGATCGTGACGCGCCTCGACGAGGGCCTCGCCGACGACGCCGCTGCGCTCCGCGACGCGCCGGGGACCGAGCGAATGACGGCGACCGCGTCGAGCGACGCCGCGGTCACCGCGCCGTCGATGGACCGCGTCGATCCGCACGCGAAGACGCAGGCGATGGCCGCGTACGCCGACGAGACGGACCCCGGCGTCGCGCCGCACGTCGACGCGGCTGCGGCCCGCGGCACGGCGCCTCTGGAGTCGGACGCAGCTCGAACCGGCAGCCCACGCGCGGCCTCGTCGTCGAGCGGCGTGGCCGCGGCGAACACGGGCAACCCGTCGAGCGGCGCCGCGCAGCAGTCGCGCGAGGTCCACGCCGTCCCGGCCCCGCGACCCGCGGCGCCGTCGTCGTCGAAGCCGCCGCGCGGCGTTCGTCGCGGCGCCTTCGCAGCCAGCGCGCTCGTCGCCGTCGCGGCGGCGGCCGCGTTCGGCTTTTACCTCAAGGGTCGACCGGGCTCGCCCGACGCGCCCGACGCGAAGGCGCCGTGGACCGGCAGCGTCGCGGCGGTGTCGCGCGCCGCGGCCGACAAGACGGGCGGCCTCGAGCTCTGCGACGCGAAGGGCGCCTGCGCGCCGACGGCCGAGGGCGGCGCCGTCGCCGCCGGCTCCGTCCTCAAGACCGACGCGCGCACGCGCGCGCGCGTCAAGCTGGCCGACGGGACCGAGGTCTCGATCGACCGCGCGTCCGTCCTCGAGCTCGGCAAGCAGGCGCGCACGGCGACGCTCAGGGTCGGCAGCGTCGTCGCCGACGTCGCGCACCTCGAAGGGCCCGCGGCGCACCTGCGCTTCCCCGGCGGCGACATCGAGATCCTGGGCACGAAGCTCGCGGTGACGGCGAACGAGGAGCACGCGTCGATCGAGGTCGCGCGCGGCGAGGTGCGCGTCGCGAGCGGCTCGTCGAAGCCCGTGAGCATCCGCGCGGGCGAGGAGGGCACCATCCTGCGCCGCGGCGAGATCACGGTCGCGAGCTCGAGCACCCTCGCCGACACGATGGACTGGAGCGACAAGTCGGCCGAAGAGGTCGACGCGCCCGTCCTCCGCGGCATCGGCGAGCTCCGCGCGCGCAAGCCCGGCGAGACCAAGGAGAAGGAGCACGCCGTCCGCCTCGCGAAGCACGCGGCGAAGGTGCGCGTCGTCGACCTCGTCGCGCGCACCGAGATCGACGAGACCTTCACGAACGACACCGACGAGCAGCTCGAGGGCATCTTCCGCTTCCCGCTCCCGCCCGGCGCGCAGATCGAGCGGCTCGCGCTCGAGGTCGACGGCAAGCTCGTCGACGGCGCGTTCGTGGACCGCGATCGCGGCGCCGCGATCTGGCGCGGCGCGATCCAGAACGCCGCCCCGCACGCGCCGAAGCCGAAGGAGGAGATCGTGTGGGTGCCCGGCCCGTGGCACGATCCCGCGCTCCTCGAGTGGCAGCGCGGCGGGCGCTTCGAGCTCAAGATCTTCCCCATCCCGAAGAAGGGCTCGCGGCGCGTCGTCCTCGCGTACACGCAGACCGTCGAGCAGTCGGCCGGCGTGCGGCGCTTCACGCTCCCGCTCGCGCACGACGCGAGCGGCACGACCAAGATCGGCGCGTTCGATCTCGACCTGCAGGTGCTCGGCGCGGACAAAGCCGTCGGCGTCACGACGCGCGGCTACGACCTCGCGAGCGCGACCGGTGGCGAAGGCGAACGCCGCACCATGCACGCGGTCGACTTCGTGCCGTCGGGCGATCTCACCGTCGAGTACGCGCTCCCCGACCGCGACAAGGAGGTCACCGCCTGGGCGTACGCGCCGAGCGCGAGCGACGCGCAGGAGTTCGCGACCGCGCCCGGCGCTCCGGC
Source organism: Byssovorax sp. (assembly GCA_036500365.1). Lineage (GTDB taxonomy): Bacteria > Myxococcota_A > Polyangia > Polyangiales > Polyangiaceae > DASYCF01. The sequence goes on along the minus strand of DASYCF010000957.1, from coordinate 6,648 downwards.
GAAGCCCGCGTCCAGCGCGAAGAAGAGCGCCGAGGTGCAGGCCGCCGACGAAGCGGCCGCGTCGATCCTCGCCGACAAATCCGCGTACGTCGCGCTCGCCATCCGGCCGAAGCTCCCGCGGTGGAAGGAGGCGAAGGAGCGCGTGCACGCGATCGTCGTCGACGCGAGCCGCTCCATGTTCGGCGAGCGCTTCGCCCGCGCGACGCACCTCGCCTCGTCGATCGTGCGCGAGATGGACCGGCGCGACTCGTTCGTGCTGCTCGCCTGCGACACGACGTGCAAGCCGATGAAGGAGAACGGCGTGCCCGAGGCGCCCGGCGCGAGCGCGGCCGACGAGGTCGAGCGCTTCCTCGCGCAGATCGAGCCCGACGGCGGGAGCGATCTCTCGGCGTCGGTGCGCGCGGCGCGCGCCGCGGCCGGGCCGCTCGGCAGCAAGGAGCTCCGCGTCGTGTACCTCGGCGACGGGACGCCGACCGTCGGGCCGACGCGCCCGGGTCACCTCGAGGCCGCCGTGCGCGCCGCGCTCCCGGGCGACGACGCGGCCGTGATCGCCGTCGCGCTCGGCGCCGACGCGGACACGACCTCGCTCGACGCGCTCGCGCGCGGCGGCGGCGGCGTGATGGTCCCGTACGTGCCCGGCCAGCGCGTCGCGTCTGCCGCGCGGGGCGTGCTCGCGGCCGCGTACGGCGAGGTCCTGCGCGAGCCGGTCGTCGAGCTCCCCGCCGGCCTCTCGCAGGTCACGCCGTCGCGCCTCGACCCGATCCGCGCCGGCGGCGAGGCGATCGTCGTCGCGCGCATGAGCGGCGCCGATCTGTCCGGCACCGTGAAGCTCAGGGGCAAGGTCGCCGGCGAGCGCTTCGAGCAGACGTACCCGATCAAGGTCCTCGCCTCGACGAAGGCCGGCAACGCGTTCGTGCCGCGCCTCTTCGCCGCCGCGAAGATCGCCGAGCTCGATCGCGACGGCGGCGAGGCGGCCAAGCCCGTGTCGATCGCCCTCTCGCGCACGTTCCACGTCGCGAGCCGCTTCACGTCGCTGCTCGTGCTCGAGAGCGAGACCATGTTCAAGGCGTTCGGCCTCGAGCGCGCGCCCGACTCCGGCGACGCGTTCACGGGCGAAGACGCGGCGGACAGCTCGTCGGCCGACGGCGAGGTCGCCGTCGCGGGTGACTCCGGCGTCGACGAGCTCGAGAAGGCGAAGGACGACTCGCCCGCGCGGCGGCCCGCGGCTCACGCGCGCGCCAGCGGCGGCAAGGCGGCCGATCTCGGCGCGTCGGGCGGCGGCTTCGAGGCGCGCGACGGCGCGCACGTGCAAGACAAGAGCGCGCAGAAGCAGGGCAAGCTCGCCGCGAACGAGCCGCCGCCGCCCCCCGCTGCAGCGCCCGCCGCGCCGAAGCCGTCGTTCGCCGGGCCGGCGGGCGCCTCCGCCGCCGCGAGCGCCGCGCCCGAGGCCGACTTCAAGAACAAGGTCGAAGAGAAGAAGGAGATGCAGCAGCCCGCGCAGACGAAGACGCCTGCGAAGAAGGCCGCGCCCGCCGACGTCGACGACGCGTGGACGCGCCGCGAGGCCGAGCGCGCCCGCAACGCGCGCCGCACCGGCATGGTCCCGATGCGCAAGGTCTTCGACCGCAAGGTGAGCTTCGACGCGGGCAACACGCTCGCGACGCAGGGCGCCGGCAAGCTGGTCGCCGCCGAGGCTGCCCTCCGCGCCGCACCCGACAGCCGCGACAAGACGGTCGACCTCTTCGCGCTCTACTCGACGTCAGGCCGGCTCGGCGAGGCGCAGGAGCTCACCGCGCGCTGGTCCGGGCGCGACGCGCTCGACCCCGACGCCCTCCTCGCGCGGGCCGATCTCGCAGCGCGCCAGGGCAACCGCGACCGGGCCGTGCGCATCCTCGGCGGCCTCGTCGACGTGCGCCCGAACGATCGCGCCGCGCAGACGCGCCTCGCCGAGCTCCACGAGGCCGCGGGCGAGGCCGAGCTCGCGTGCGAGAGCCGCGTGACGATCTCCGAGATCGCCGCGAGCGACGCGAAGGCCCTCGCCGACGCGGTGCGCTGCTCGCGCGCCACGCAGATGACGGACCTCGCCGCGCGCCTCCTCGGCGACGCGACGCCGACGACGAACGCGGCCGCCGAGCGGCTCCTCGTCGAGAACAAGCCCGCGCCGCCGCTCGCCGGCGACGTGCAGATCACCGCCGAGTGGACCGGGGTCGAGGATGTCGACGTCGCGCTCGTCGACGCGCAGGGCCGCCGCACGTCGTGGCTCGGCACGCCGGTGAAGAACGCGACCGTGACGTCGCGCGACGTGAAGAGCTCGAGCCGCGAGTCGCTCGCGATCGCGAACCTCCCGCAGGGCAGCTACGTGCTCGAGGTCTCGCGCGCCTCGGGCGGCGACGCCGGCGTGCCCGTGCGCGGCGACGTCACGCTCCACATCGCGGGGCAGATCCGCAAGATGCCCTTCGCGCTCACCGGCGCCCGGACCGAGATCGGCACCGTGCGCGTGTTCTTCACGTCGCGCCTCGTCCCCGTCGACCAGCCCCGGGGGTGGCGTCGCTGAAGGGGAACTTCGCGCGAACCGGAGGTTCTTTTTCTTCGCTCAGCGTATGTAAGGGCCGGGGGACGCGCCGCGTTTCCGTGAGCGAGGGCACGATGAACATGAACCGTTTCGCGATGGGTCTCGGGGCGTTGGCTATCACGGCGGCGCTGTTCGGCTGCTCGAGGTCGGACGCGCCCACCACGCAGTCGAAGGACGGGGCCGACGGCTCGAAGGCGCGCCCGAGCGACGACGTCGCGTCGGCGGCGAGCGCGGCGGCGACGGCCGCCGGAGCGCCCGAGCCGGCGGCGCCCGGCGCCCATGCCAAGTCCGGCGGCGGCAGGGCCGGCGAGGGCGCGGCGGCGAGGCGCGAGGCGCCCGCGATCCCGCAGCCGGTCGACCGGCCCGGCCTCGCGACCCAGTGGGGCGAGACGCGCACCTCGAAGATCGACACGGTGAGCTTCGTCCGCGGCGACGCGTCGACGCCGTTCACGACCGCGAGCTTCTTCTACAACGACGAGCAGGGCGCCCGCGCGATGGCGAGCGCGAACGGCTTCCGCCGCACGGCCGCGGGCGCGATCCCCATCGCGTCGGGCACGCTCACGATCGGCCTCAAGGACGAGCGCGGACACTTTCTCAGCGGCTACACCGCGGCCGGCAAGGACTTCGTCGTGGGCGAGGCCGGCCAGCGCTACACGATCGTGCTCCACAACACGACCGACGCGCGCCTCGAGACGGTCGTCAGCGTCGACGGGCTCGACGTGATGGACGGCAAGGACGCCTCGTTCAAGAAGCGCGGCTACATCATCGACCCGCGCGCGGACCTCGAGGTCGACGGCTTCCGTCAGAGCAACGACACCGTGGCCGCGTTCCGCTTCGGCTCCGTGAAGCAGTCGTACGCGAACCAGAAGCACGGCGACACGCGCAACGTCGGCGTCATCGGCGTCGCCCTCTTCCAGGAGCGCGGCACCGACGCGGTGGCCCTGCTCCGCGGCGAGGTGCAGAAGCGCGAGCACGCGAACCCGTTCCCGGGGCAGTTCGCCTCCCCGCCGTGAACGAGGGCTCGAGGTCAGCTCGGCCGTCGCGCCCGCGCGAGCCGCTGCTCGTCGAGGACCGCCTCGATCTGAAGGACCATCATCTTGTCCTTCGGTCGGCCGAGAGCGCGCTTCACCAGGAGCAGACGCTCGAGCGATAGCACGCGGACGCTGAACCCGCCGAGATCGACCGGCGGGCTCTCCGCGATGAGGTCCTCATACGTCGTGTGTTCCTCGACGGTGCCGAGCACGTCGAGCACGCCGAGGCGCGTCTCGAGCAGCAGGTGGCCGGGTCCGGCGAGGTGCGAGGCGTTCGGCGTCAGCCGCCTCGCGTCGCCACGAAACACGGCGTCGAGCTCCTTCAGCGCGGCGAGGAGCCGCGCGACGTTCTCGGGCGAGCGTCCACGCAGCACGTCCACGTCGCGCGTGACGACGGGCGCGCCCCCGATGACCGCCGCCATGCCGCCGACCACGATGAGCTCCACGCCGTGCCGGGAGAGCGTCCGCAGCAGCTCGACGAGGCTAGGCTCCGGCATCGCGAGCGGCGCGGCCGGCTGCGGCGAGGCGCTCGACGTCGGCGAGGAGCGCGTCGTGGGACTTCGCGCGCTCCGCGGGCGTCATCGCGAGCATGTGCCGCACCAGCGTGCGGTCCACCCCGCGGTCATCCACGTCGGGACGAGCCTGCGGCGCCGTGACCGGTTCCATGCCGGCAAGCGTATCAGCTGGACCGCGCGGGTCACTCAGGAGCTCGGCCGGGTTGGGACTGCCAGCAGCCGGGCTCAGGCTCGGGTGCGGGCTCAGGCTCGGGTGTGGGCTCAGGCTCGGGTGCGGGCTCAGGCTCGGGTGCGGGCTCCCGAACGGCGAGGGCGGTGTTGGCATGGGCCGAGGCCGTGTTGGTACGGCGCGCGTCCGTGTTGGTACGGCGGGGGGACCGTGTTGGTATATGCAAGGGCCGTGTTGGTACGGCGGGACAGGGCGCCGTTCCAGGGGGCGGTCGCGTCGGTCGGGCGCCCGTCCAGCTCGATCACGCGGCGGGCGTCGGGGTCTTCGGCTTGGTGCGATTCAAGTTCAGGCCCCGCAGCAGCGCCGGGGATACGCCGAGCTGGAGCGACGACTTGCCCGCGGCGCGCGCGTCGGCGAGCAGGTCCCACACGACGCGCATCGCGAAGTAGAGGCGGCCCTCCGCCTCGTTCGCGGCGGGGCCGTCGCGCTCGACCTGCTTCGGCGCGGGGCGCGTGGCGATGGCCTCGTCGAGCTCGCTCGCGGCGTGGCGGAGCGCGGTCGCGGTCGCGGCGTCGAGGCCGAACGCCGAGAGCGGGGGCGCGCCCGCCGGCGATCGGTGCCAGCCCGCGAGGAGATCCGCGAGCTGGTTCAGCGTCGAGACGCGCGCGTCGAGGTTGGGATCGGGCGTCAGCGCCGCGTCGACCGAGGCGCGCCAGCCCGCGTTCGATCCGACGGCGTGATCGACGCTGCGCCTCACGCTCGCGAGGAGCGCGTCGCAGGCGACCTCGACGTCGTGGAGCGAGCCGGCGTGCGACGGGTTCGCGTGCGTCGCGGCGCCCGTCAGCTGCGCGCCGAGCACGGTCAGGCAGTCGAGGAACCAGCGCGTCGGCATCGGCGAGAAGCCCGGGTCGGCCGCGTTCGCGCCGACGGTGCGCGCCCACGCCATCGCTCCCTTGAACGTGTCGGCTGCCTTCGTCGCGGTGCCGCGCTCGCGGCACGTCGCCTCGTCGTGCTGCGCGAGCATCGCGTGCGACACGGCGTCGGAGAGCGGCGAGAGCTTCGCGCGGAGGGCCGCGAGCTGCCGGAGCTCGCCGCGCACGCCGCTCGCGCTGGCCTCGGCGTTGGCGTCGGCGCGGCTCGCCTTCGTGCGGCCCTTCTGCTGCTTCTTTTCGGTGCTCTTCTTCGCCTTGCCCATGCGGCGACGTTACGAGGCCGGGCGCGCACCTCGCAAGGCGGAAGCGCTGCGGGGCCACGCGTGGCAGGCGTGCGCGACTGGGGCGCGACGGTACGGCCGCGCGCCGCGAAGCACGGAGCTCCGCGCCTGCGAGCGCGGGCACGCTTCTCGCTCGAGTCGCGGACATGAAACGTCGAAGCGTCGCGCTCGCCGCCGGTGTCGCCACCCTCCTCACCGCGGGCGCCGCCGCCGCGCAGCAGGTCGTCGTCGTCGAGCGGCCCGTCCCGTACCGCGCCCACAGGCCGTATCGGCCCTACGCGCGCCGCGCGTGCTTCCGCCACTGGGCCGAGGGGCCGTGCAGCTACCCGCGCCTCTCGCTCGCGCTCGACCTCGGCGTCTCGAGCTTCAACGAGAGCGGCCCGTTCGGCTTCGACAACGGCGTCGGCCGCGTGACCGAGGCGGGGCCCGGCTGGGGCGGCCGGCTCGGCGTCGAGCTCGCGCGCTGGTTCGCGATCGATGCGCACTACATCGGCATGTACAACGCCGCGAAGGACGCGCAGCACGACGGCAACGTGGGCCTGCTGACGAGCGCGTTCGCGGGCGAGGTGCGGCTCACGGCGCCGTTTCGCTACGTGCACCCGTACCTGTTCGTCGGCGCGGGCGTCTACGACACGACGCTCGAGGGCACGCAGGCGCCGCGCTTCCTCGAGCCGCTGCACGGCAGCAGCGAGTTCGGCATGCCGCTCGGCCTCGGCGTCGGCTTCCCGGTGAACCGCATGACGACCGTCGGCGCCGAGCTCACCTACCACCGCCTCTTCGGCGAGAGCTTCGGCCGCACCGACGACTACGGCGGCGACCTCTTCACGGCGAACGCCGTGCTGCGCTTCCGAATCTGACCCGGGCTCAGGCTCGGGCTCGGGCGCGGGTGCGGGTGCGGGCGCGGGCGCGGGCGCGGGCTCGGTGCGGGCGCGGGCGCGGGCGCGGGCTCGGGCTCGGGCGCGGGGTCGGGCTCCAATGCCAGTCACTAAGGCTCTCCGAGAGGTTGAGTGGGTTCGGATCGCGAGGGGGCGCTGCGCCGGGCGCTGGATCGCCGCGGCTCACCTTGCGGAGACCTCACCCCCCCGACCCCCCTCTCCCTGCACTACGGTCGTGGCGTCCCGAAGGTCGTCCGCAGGGCGAGGGGGGAG